>JBPCSC010000257.1:0-31100 GCA_051007495.1 Methylococcaceae bacterium
GTCTAATTTAGATGCAAAATAAAGCGTCAGGTACAATACAGCACCGGAATGGGCTTCATTTTTGAGTCCGAATTGTAGTTAGGCCTGATCAATCCAAGGATCTGACACAATAGCCGCCAATTAAATTCAAAGTAGAGCTAAACATGAAAGCAATCTCATTATTTTCTGGAGCGGGTGGACTTGATGTCGGATTCAAAAAAGCTGGTTTTGATATTGTTTGGGCAAATGATTTCGATAAAGATGCTTGTGAAACCTATAAGAAAAATATAGGCAATCATGTGAATTGTGGCGATATCAACGCTCTAAAATCTCTTTTATATAAAGACAAACAGGATATTGATGTTATATTTGGTGGGCCACCATGCCAAGGTTTTTCTGTGGCGGGAAAAATGGATCCCCACGACCCACGAAGCCAACATATTTGGACATTTGCCGAAATCGTAAAAGAATGCCAACCCAAAGCGTTTTTAATGGAAAACGTTAAGGCTTTAGGTCAGTTAAAAAAATGGGAACCCCTCAGAGAAGAATTATTGCAAGCTTTTAGGAAAGCTGGCTATATGGTTAATTTTGTAATTCTCAATGCTTCTGAGTTCAATGTTCCGCAAGCGAGGGAAAGGGTTTTTTTTATAGGCTTTAAGGGTAACTCAACTATCCTCCCTGATTTGACGAAGATGATTCAACCCTATCAATCAAAATCACAGACGGTCAGAGAGGCATTACAAATACTGGATAAAGCAGGCACTGGTAACAATACAAGCACTTGCAAAGCTAAAATAACCATAACCCCAAATCCAGTTATGCGAAAATCACCCTATGCGGGCATGTTGTTTAATGGCTTAGGCAGACCAGTAAAAATAGATGGTTTTTGCGCTACATTACCAGCAACAATGGGAGGAAATAAAACTCCAATAATTGATGAGTATGTTTTATATGATAAAGCAGAAAACTGGATAGAGAATTACCATAAAAGTCTCGTAGAAGGTGCAGAACCTTTGCCCTTTCAAGAAGCCCCCGGAAGACTTAGACGACTAACTGTACAAGAAGCTGGAATCCTGCAAACATTCCCGATTGACTATCAGTTTCATGGTTCGCAATCTTCCATTTTTAAACAAATAGGTAATGCCGTTCCCTGTAATCTTGCCTACGCAGTTGCAACAATGTTGTCAGACGGCCTGAAAAATAATGCAATAGAAGAATTACTGAAACAACCTGTTCAGTTTCGGTTAGTCGCATAATGGCAGTCAATATAAATCACCGTCATGCTGAAGAAATTATTTTAGAAGCCTATCGAAGTACCTGCAAAAAGAACGATTTTATTACTGATGGTATCAAGGAAGTTTTGGGCGGAACGCATAAAACATACAAATACATTCTTGTCAATGGAATTCTAGCTAAGGCTACTTCCGAAAATGCAAATCCATTAGCTTTGCAGGCTGGTGCTTCATTTTCTGGGGCTTTTGATGCAAGAAGCTTATGCCATAAAGTGTTAGTGCCTTTTGAGCGCGACTTTCTCAGTAATATTCTTGGCGGATCGAATGAGCCTTTTCTTAATAAACCTGCAAGATTCACTCATTTGGATAGTGAGAATGCAGTACGAAAAGGGAAAGACAAAGAAATTTTATTGCTGTTAATCAATTTGTTTGCATCCATTGAAACATCAGAGGATGCAAAACAATACCTGGCTTGTGTCCTTTGTTTTTTGCGCAAACAATTAGAAGAAAAAAGCCAATTATTTGAAAATGTTATTGCTTATTCTCCAACGCTTGTAGAAATTTATGAGTTTTCATTGCGATTTATTGAACAATCATTTGAAGGTGAGACATCCGCTATCATTGTAGGAACACTCGAATCATTGCTACATCAGTATATGGATGGTGAGTATAGCGTTAAAACGCATAAAGTTAATCAAAGTGGTGCTTCATCGAAAGAAGTTGGAGACATAGATGTCTTTCATGACGGTGATTTTTACTATTCTATTGAGGTGAAAGACAAAAATTTCAACGAATATGACGTTGAACATGCGTTTAACAAGGTTTTGGTGAATCAGGGCAAAAAAGCAGCTTTTATCTATGGCATCCAGGCTGATTTTGATAAAAACGCAATACTGAAAAAGGTCAAAGAATTTGAATCAAAAGGATTATTTGTCATTTTGCAAGACATCAATTCACACATCAAAAATATCCTTTTCAGATTGCCAAATTGCACAAAGCAGGATTTTATAAAGTATTTGATGGCGACATCTGAATCGGTTAATTGCAAAGAAGAAACAATAGAATGGATGAATTGGCTGTTTTCAGAATTAAAGTGGGCAATTGAAGAAAGCACTCAAGACGACCCGCTTCCGCCATGACCGTTTCCTGTTTAATATAGTGACCATGATTTTTATGTCTAAATCCATGTTTATAAGTTACTCAATGGCTCACCGTTTGATGCTCGGCGCAACTGAACGGGAGGGTGTCTGTGTTACCAGACCCGCATGAACCACAGCCTGTCCGGGTTTCAGTTTTCCTGCCGGAATGACGAATTGTTTTTTCAATCTCTCCAGTGATTATCAAGTAATAGGGTTTATCATGTTGAATTTGTTTGTTTTAGGGGTATCCGCAGTCGGCGGTGCCTTGATCCATACCGGTACAAAAATCTATCAACAGCACAGGGAGAAGAAAAGGCTGCTGAAAGATATTATAGTTACAGACACGCCGGATACTGATGTTGTTGTGAGCGACGAAAAACAGGAAGCCGATTATTATTTGAAGGTCTCTGCGATAGGCACAGGATTGACGTTTGTTGGCCAGTTTGTTTATACCCCTTTGCTGATTCCGGCGGTTTCTCTGGTCATGTATTGTTGTGTGCCGGTATTTCGCAAGGCAGTCGTGTCGATAAAAAATAAAAAAATGAAGGCCAGTGTGATCACTTCAATAGCCATACTGGGTGAGTTGTCCACTCCTTATCTTTATTTTGCCAGTTCATTGGCCGCGACTATTTATTTTGTAGCGCAAAAGTTGTTGCTGGAAACAGAAGACCAATCCAAAAAACAACTGTCAAACATATTTGGTGAAACGCCTCGCAGTGTCTGGGTGATTCAGAATGGGGTAGAAATGGAAACTCCTTTCAATAATCTGAAAGTGGGTGATGTCATTGCCATTCATGCCGGCGAAATGATCCCGATCGACGGCGTGGTGGTGCATGGTTTTGCTTCTGTGGATCAGCATATTATGACGGGGGAGGCGCAACCGGTAGAGAAAAAATGGGGAGATACAGTATTGGCCGGCACGTTTGCTGTGTCAGGAGAATTATTAATCCAGGTTGAAAAGTGCGGCGAGGAAACCGTTGCGGCTAAAATCAGTGAGATTTTACAGAATACGGCGGATTTCCGGTTTACTGTGGAAGCCAAGAGTGTCCAGATGTCCGATAGTATGGTGCTGCCCACTTTGGCTCTGGGAGGAATAGGTTTGCTGGCTACGGGTCCTATCGGTGGAGTAGCACTGGTTTCATGTAACAATTCGGAAGTGATACGGGTGTGTGCTCCCATTGGAGTTTTGAATTTTATCAAGCTGGCCACTGAACATGGTTTTTTAATTAAAGACGGACGTTCACTGGAATTGTTGAATGAAGTTGATACGGTTGTGTTTGATAAAACAGGTACGCTGACCATAGAGCAACCTCATGTCCATTGTGTGCATGCCTGGGAAGGGCATAATGAATCCGATGTATTGTTTTTTGCCGCCGCTGCGGAATACAAACAGACTCATCCGGTCGCCAAAGCCATACTCAAGGCCGCGCAAGATTGTGAGTTAATCCTGCCCAGAATTGAAAATGCAAGGTATGAAGTGGGCTATGGTATTAAAGTTGAACTGGATAACCAGATTATTCATGTAGGCAGTTATCGGTATATTGCCATGCAGATGAATGAATTGCCTGACTGCATTGGCGAATTGCAGCTTGAGAGCCATGAAAATGGATTTTCAGTAGTTTATGTTGCGGTGGATAATGTCGTGATTGGTGCGATTGAACTGCACGCCACGGTACGCCCTGAAGCCAGGTCGGTAGTCGAGCAATTAAAGTCCATGGGCCTGGATATCTATATTATTTCGGGCGACCATGAAAAGCCCACCCGCCATCTGGCGGAGTCATTGGGGATAGATCATTATTATGCCGAGACCTTGCCTGAGAACAAGGCTGAACTGGTTGGAAAATTACAGGCAGAAGGTAAATCGGTATGCTTTATTGGCGATGGAATCAACGACTCGATTGCGCTTAAAAAGGCAAATGTTTCTGTTTCCCTGCATGGGGCTTCTACGGCGGCGATAGACACAGCCGGAATTATTTTGATGGATAAGGAGTTAACCCAGATACCCTATTTGTTTGAATTGGCCAAGGGCCTGAACAGAACAGTTAAACAAAGTGTTGCCGTGGCGTTGGTGCCTGGACTCATTGGGGTGGGTGGAGTTTTTCTGTTTCATTTTGGAATTTATACCATTCTGATGTTGTACATGGCCAGTCTGGTAACCGGAATCGCCAATTCCATGCTGCCATTGCTAACGCATAGACATCAGGATAATCAGAATGATAAAAAACCCGATTAAAGACATGGCCCTGGTTTATTACGGGTAAACAGGGTATCCCAAAACCATTTTTCAACTGGCACTTCATCTGAATCATGTCTCTTTTTTTTACGATTAATCACTGGATAAAGCAGATACTCAAACCCGATGTCGATCCGGTTCAACTGGATCAGGCCATGAACGACATACGCCAGCGTTCGAGTTTGCCGGTTGTGTGGTTATTAGGCAAAACCCAGAGTGGTAAAAGTTCGATTGTGCAGGCACTGACCGGATCCACCCGGGCGGAAATAGGCCAGGGTTATAAACCGTGTACCCGCACGGCAGATGTTTATGAATTTCCTGATGCCGACACGGCGTTTATCCGTTTTCTGGATACTCGGGGATTGGGCGAGGTGGGGTATGATCCCGGCGACGATATGGCGTATTGTGAGCAGCGTTCCAGCCTGTTGATTATTACTTTAAAGGCCGGTGATCATCAATTCGATGACCTGGTGGTGGCGGCCCGTCAGATCAGCAAAAAACACCCTGATTGGCCTATATTGATTGTGCAAACCTGTTTGCATGAAGTGTATTCGGATCGGGAGGCTCAGCATATCCTGCCTTATCCGTTTTATGCCGGGGCTTTAAGTATGGGTTTGCCGCCTGCTCTGGCTTTGACACTCAGTACTCAGCGGTCTTGTTTTGACGGGATTAAGGCCGGTTTTGTGGTGATTGATTTTACTGTGCCCGAGGATGGGTATATGCCGGTTTATTATGGTCTGGACGCGCTGTGGACAGCGATAGAAGACGTGCTGCCTTCCGGCCTGGCCCGTATGATGCGGGAAACTCTGGCACACCGGCGGTCGATTAATGATTTTTATAGTCGGGAAGTTCATCCTCATATAGTGGGTTATTCCATTACCGCAGGGCTACTTGGGGCTATTCCAGTGCCGGTGGTTAATCTGTCTTTGGTGTTGGGTGCTCAGGCGAAAATGCTGCACAGCATTGCCGCCTTATATGGATTGACGCTTACGGCACGCAGCCTGAGTGAGGTAGCCAGTGCCATTGGTTTGGGTGGGGTGGTGGCGCGTTATGGGGTTAATGAGTTGGCCAGTTTGATACCCGGTTGGGGTTCGGCCATATCCGGTATTGGCTCAGCGGCCCTGACGTATGGCTTGGGTAAAACCATGGATTTTTATTATTCCCAAACCCGACAAGGCGCGGCCTTTAGCCCGGAGATGCTTAAAGAAGTGTACAAAAGAGAATTTGAACGGGGGCGGGCGTTGCTGGCCGACCGGTTTTCGGCGGGCAGCAATCGCTAATCGGGTCCAGTGGAGGCTAATCGGTCGTGGTGATGAGGTGGCGTATAAGCCTGACCCGTTCACGGTCGAGTGTGGCGGTGCGCGTGCCGGCACAGAGTGCCCCTCTAAAACCCAGATAATCGGGTTTCAGGCTGAGTAACACCGGGATTTCCTGGCCGGTCAGTGATCCAGCCAGGCCTGTCAGAAGCTGGTTTTTTTTGGCCGTTTGCAGAAACTCATTCAAGGTATCCGTAGGGATTCGTTTGGCCAGCGAACCCTTACGCTTGTCACGGGTATCCAGCATCACACCGCTAAACCCCACATCTTTTAATCGGGGAATCAGGCTTAAATCCAGTGGATCTTCTCCGAATAAAACCGCTATCAGGCGCACGCCTTCCGCCAGTACGGGGCGCAGTCCTTTCATCACGCCATCCAGATCGCCATCCGGGAAAAATCCTATTTTGACGTAATCCGCGCCGGTTTTGCCCATGGCGGTTACCGCCGGTATTACCGGTTGCGGGTGCAAGGGGAGGTCGCCTATGGTCGCGCTAAAGCAGGGGGTTTCAAATTCCTGTTTCAGGGTGTGGATGATATGAGTCGCCGTGTGAGGATCCAGACCCCCTAAAGCCCCCAGTTCGGGGTTTTTCAGGTCTATGAAATCGGCTTGTTCTTCGGCTACCAAACGGGCTTCAGCCAGATTGGCTACGCTGGCCAGCATTCGGGTCATGGTGCGCTCCGGGTGGCGTAATGATGGGTTATGGCATGCAGTAACCAGTTCCAGGCTTCCCGTTCCCTGGGGCCGCCGGTTTTTTCTAAACCGATGGCGAGATAAGCCAGTTCGGTTTCAACTTTTTCACGCGGTAAGCGATCAAGTCGGCTGACCAGAATGGCTGCTTCCAACACGGAGTGTTGCGCACGGTTGAACCCTGTAAAGGGTAAATGCTGGCCCTGGTGGACGATACGGCACACCAGCCTGGGGCGTAGCGGATCGTCTTCGGTATGACACCATTCCACTTCGGCATGAGCCAGCGCACCGTGAAGGCGGGGGGCCTGAACCACAGACGCGGCGGTGAGCGGCCAATCGCGGCGGTCGGTCACGCAACCGGCGAATAGCCGCACATCGTCCACATAGTTGATGACGGCACAGCCTGTCGCCAGGAGGTTATCCAGCGTGGTGGACGGTTTGAACGGAAGAATGTCCACCCGATCCGCCGCCACATGCACACCCATAGGGGCGATGTGGGGCGTACCGGCGACAGAGACGGTGGTCAGTATGACTTCTCTAATCAAGCGTCAGGCCCTATTCCACCCGGACGGACGCACCGCGAGTGACGGTTCCGGCCTGGATGACCCGGGCGTAAATGCCTACGCTGGGCAGGGCGGTGTTCAGAAAGGGGACGTGGACTTTGTTGTGGAGTATGGCCCGCATGATGTCCGGGTCACGCGGCAAGTCGGCCTGGGCCAGGGTGGGCATCACACAACGGGGGCAGGGATCCGTGACGTGCAACACCACCTCATCGCCCAGATGCAGGGTTTTGCCGACCCAGTCGTTTTCCACAAACCCGGTCTGGCGGGCATCGGTAGCGATGACCAGATTAGGGCGGAAGCGACGGGTTTCAAAACGGCTTTGCGGGTAAAGGGCTTGCAGAGCGGCCAGCGTGGCCGTGGTCAGAATGTGTACCGTGGCGTAGTCAAAAAAACTCCCTTCCGGAGCAGCACCGGCGATGGCTTCCTGGGTGATGGCTTCGTCCGCGCCTTCACGTTCGGGCCAGTATTGTTCCAGTGTGGGGTTGCTGGGAGCCACTCGACTGAGTGTCACTTTGGCCTTGAGGGCCGCCGAGAGAATCGCCTCGGCATCGGCTTCATCGCTGCACACGGTGCGCCCGTCGGGCAGTTGTATCCACACAGGAGCCAACCCTGAACGGCTGTCGTGGGTACGGGTGTAACGGGCATGGTAGGCGAAGAAATCTGGCCATTTACGCGGGTTTTTGGCACTGATCACCTGATTGGTTTCGGCATCAACCAGAGCGTAGGCGCGGTCACCCCAAAGGCCGGCGGAAGTCAGTTCGGCGGCATTGAGTTCTTCACCCATCATGGATTTGACCGGGTAACGCCACAGAGAGGCAAGTGTATGGGTAAGCTGAGACATGGTTTTGGTGCTCCTGAATTATTATTGAATCAAAACTATTTACCGGATACGGCAAAAAGTCAATTTTTTTTGTGGCTCATTTCTGCGTGACCAACGTGCCGTCAATCAGTGTGTGTGTGACCCGGCCTTTGAGGGTGGCTCCCCAGTAGGGGGTGTTCCATCCCTGGCTGCGCCAGGTGCTGGCGTTAACCGTCCAGAGTGCTTCAGGATCAAACAGGCAGATATCGGCCGGAGCACCGGGACTGAGATGACCGGCATCAATGCCCAGGATACGGGCCGGATGGCGGGTGAGGGCGGCGATGGCCGTCATCAGGCTTAACTCACCCTGTTCAACCCGATCAAGAGTCAGCGGCAGTAAGGTTTCCAGTGCGGCTATGCCCGGTTCGGTGGCCGGGAAGGTATCGAGTTTGGCGTCGGGTTCGTGAGGTTGATGGGAAGAACAAATGGCGGTAATCACGCCGTCTTCCACACTTTGACATAAGGCTTGCCGGTCGGCTTCGCTGCGTAGCGGCGGGCGCAGATGGTAGAGGGGGTCGAAATGTTCGATACAGGCCTCGGTGAGGTGCAACTGATGCGCGGCGACATCTGCACTGACGGCTATGCCTTGGCTGCGGGCGTAGCGGATCATGCTGACGGCTCTACCTGAGCTGATCTGGGAAAAATGCACCCGGGCTCCGGTGTCTTCAATTAAAGCCAGCACCTCGGACACGGCAACCGTTTCAGCCGCGTGAGGGATGCCGGGCAATCCTAAGCGTGTTCCGTAAGCCCCTTCATGCACGCAGCCTTGATCGGCCAGATCAGGATTTTCAGGGCGGATAACCACCAGCAAGCCGTAACTGGCGGCATATTCCAAAGCACGCCGCAGCACCAGAGGATTGGCTACAGGGTGATACGCATTGCTGACGACCAGACACCCGGCCTGCTTTAACGCGCTCATGTCGCTTAAATCCCGGCCATTCAGTGCGCGGGTCAAGGCCCCTACAGGCAAAACCTTGACGCGCCCCGCCTGGCTGGCGCGTTCCCTGACCAAATTAACCACAGCGGCTGAGTCTATGGTGGGGTGGGTGTCCGGGGAACAGCACAATGTGGTGATGCCGGCCGTGGCCGCTGCCCGGATTTCACTGGCGATGGTGGCTTTGTGTTCCTGGCCTGGTTCTCTAAGGTGTACGGATAAATCGACCAGACCCGGGCATACGATCAGGCCTTTGGCGTTAATGGTGTAGTCGGCCTGAAACCCGTCAGGGCAGTGACCTACCGCTACGATACGGCCTTCGGCCAGATAAAGATTGTGTACGCCATCAATGGCATTGGCCGGATCCATCACTCGCCCGCCCTCAATAATTGTGCGCTGATTCATGCGGTTTTCTCCGTGATGTTGCCCGGTTGTATGGCCATGGACATAACGGCCATACGCACGGCGATGCCATGGCTGACTTGCTGCAGTATGACCGAACTGTGGCCGTCGGCCACCGCCGAGTCGATTTCCACGCCTCGGTTGATAGGGCCTGGGTGCATGATGGTGACATCCGGTTTGGCATGGGCCAGGCGGCGTTCAGTCAACCCGAAGCGGCTGAAATACTCGTGCAGACTGGGTATGAACGCGCCGTTCATGCGCTCTTGTTGTAGCCTGAGCATGACGATCACGTCGGCATCACGTATGCCTTCATCCAGGTTGCAATAGGGTTTGACACCCAGGGTTTCGATGTGGGTGGGCAGCAGGGTTTTAGGCCCGACCACCCGTATGTCTTCGACCCCCAGGGTTTTGAGAGCGTGTATCTCCGAACGCGCCACCCGTGAGTGGAAGATGTCGCCTACGATTGCAACCGTGAGGCCCTCAAACCCACCCTTGACCCGGCGTATGGTGAACATATCCAGCATGGCTTGAGTGGGGTGGGCATGCCAGCCATCGCCGGCATTGATGACGCTGATGTGGGGGGCCACGTGACGGGCGATGAAATGGGCGGCCCCGCTTTCTTCGTGTCGAACCACAAACATATCCACATGCATGGCTTCCAGGTTTCTCACTGTATCCAGCAGGCTTTCACCTTTGCTGGTGGCCGACGTGGCGACATTGATGTTGAGTACATCCGCCGATAGACGCTTGGCCGCCAGTTCAAAGGTGGTGCGGGTGCGGGTGCTGGTTTCAAAAAAGAGATTGACTACGGTTTTGCCCCGCAACAGGGGAACCTTCTTGACGGATTGTTCGGTGACACTGGCGAAGGATTCGGCGGTGTCCATGATGCGGGTGAGTAGCGGACGGCTCAAGCCTTCTATGGACAGGAAATGCCGGAGTCTGCCGTCGCCATCCAGTTGTAAACCGGATGCAGGCGTGTGGGGTTTTATCATGGTGAGGGCGTTACAGAAGTGAGGCTGAGTGTGAGGGGTTCAGGGCCGCCCAGGTTGATGCGTTGCCCGGTGCCCAAGGGCATTTGTCCGCCCCGGCAGTCGGGTTGCAGGGGAATTTGCCGCCCGTCTCGCTCTATGAGTACTCCCAACACCACTTGAGCAGGACGACCGTAGTCGAAAATTTCGTTGAGGGCGGCCCGGATGGTACGGCCCGTGTGGATTACGTCGTCAATCAACAGGATGTTACGTCCTTCAACCCGAAACGGCAGATGACTGGGTTTGACCTCAGGGTGCATGCCGATCTGGGAGAAATCATCCCGGTAAAAGGAAATGTCCAGCAGGCCCAGAGGCTCGGACAAACCAAGTCGGTGGTGCAGTCGTTCGGCAATCCAGCCCCCTCCTGTGTGTATGCCGATCATGACCGGATCATCCAATTGGCGTTGGTTTATCACATCACGCAAACTGGCTTCGAGTCGATCCAGCAGCAGGTCGGGGTTCATAATGAGTTCAGGCGACATTGGCATTGCGCTCCGGGGTATGGGTCAGCCAGGTTTGCAGTATCAGTTTGGCGGCCATTTGGTCTTTAACGTCAAGGAATTGAGTGGTGCGTTTGCTGTGACGCGGGTTTTCCCTGAGGGCATAAAAAATTTCTTTCGATTCGCGGGTCGAGAGGGTTTCATCCATGGTGTATACCGGCTTCTGGAAGCGACGTTCCAGTTCTATGCAAAAGGCCAGTATGGGCCTGACGATGTGATTAATTTCGCCGTCAGGGTGATAGGGCAGGCCCACCACGAAAGCGGCCGGTTGCCAGGTTTCAGTCAGTCGGTCTACCGCCAGCCATAAAGCATATTCGCTGGTGAAGCGTATGGTTTCGAGTGCGGTGGCCGTTCCAGTAATGCGTTGGCCCACGGCCACGCCTATGTTTTTCTCGCCGTAATCAAAGCCCAGATAGGTGCTGTTGGCGTGTTCAGTGGATGTCATGTCAGCTATGTCCTGCCTGCGTGGTCAGCAGGTTGATGTTTATCCCCAAAAGCCCGGCGGCGGCCTTCCAGCGTTGGCTGGAGGGTTGCTCAAACAGCACGGTGGTTGAGGCGGGGGTGTTAAGCCAGGCATTTTCGGCGATTTCGGCTTCGAGTTGGCCTTGTGACCAACCCACATAACCCAGCGCGATCAGCACCCGCTGCGGGCCATCACCCACGCTCAGGGCTTCCAGTATGTCTCTGGAGGTGGTCAGGGAGACTTCAGGTGAGATGACCAGGGTGGAGTCCCATTGGCCTGTCGGTTCATGCAGGACGAATCCCCGTTCGGGATGCACAGGCCCACCCAGATAGACCGGAATGGAATGAGCCAGGCGATCCCCGACTTCAATGTTCATTTGACTGAGGATGTCGGTCAGCGTCATTTCGGACGGTCGGTTGACCATGATTCCCAAAGCACCATCGTTCGTGTGTTGGCACAGGTAGGTCACTGTTTTGGAGAATACGGGATCATTCAGGCCCGGCATGGCAACCAGAAACTGGTTGGTAAGGTTTTCTATCTGCTCGATCATGTCCTTAGGTCTCAACTGGGCCAGATGGGAAGGATGTCACGCTTATGGGCGAGGGTTGCACCCCGGGCATACGGATGCGTCGGCACGGGTGTGGGGCGGTGATTTTTACGGGGAGTGTCGCGGGGAACCGATGTCGGTTCCGGTGGAATCTGCGGAGGCACGCCTGGGGCAGGATTATAAAGAAGCACGGGGCGACCGCCAACGGATTCACAGGGGATGTAGCGAATTTGGGTTATTCCTCTGTGTCATCCCGCAGTGATTTGGGCAGGCGTTTGTTCACCTTGGCACCCAGTTCTACAAAGCTTTCGGCCTGTCGAATCAGATTACCTTTGCCCTGGGTTAATTTCTTCATGGCTTCGTCATAGGATTTCTGCGCGGTATTCAGTTGTACGCCCAGTTTTTCCATGTCTTCTACAAACCCGCGCAACTTGTCGTAAATCAAACCGGCTTTATCGGCTATGGCTTTGGCGTTTTCGTTACGCCGTTCGGTGCGCCAGATATTTTCTATCGTTCTGAGTGTAGCCAGAAGAGTGGTGGGCGTGGTAATGACGATGCCATGGCTCAAGGCTTCAGTGAATACTCTTTCGTCTTTATGAAAAGCCAGCATGAAAGCCGATTCTATAGGGATGAACATCAATACAAAATCCAGACTGCCCACCCCTTTCAGATCGCTGTAGTTTTTATTTCCCAATGTTCGGACATGAGTCCTTATGGCGTGAAGATGCTCGCGTAAGGCCTGGTCTCGTTCCCGGTTATCTTCCTGGGTATTTTCCAGATTGCAATAGCGTTCATAAGCGATTAAAGATACTTTTGAATCCACGACAATATCCCGGCCTTCCGGGAGATGAATAATGACATCCGGTCGGAATATCTGCTGTTCTTCATTAGTGTAGGTGGCCTGGGTTTCATACTCTATTCCTTTACGCAGGCCGGATTGCTCCAATACCCGTTCCAATATCATTTCTCCCCAGGTGCCCTGCATTTTCTTGTCGCCTTTCAGGGCGCGGGTCAGATTAACGGCTTCTTCGTTGATGCGCTGGGTTTGATTATTGAGATTGATGATTTCCTGACGCAAACTGGCCCGTTCACGGGTTTCATCCAGATGCAGGGTATCAATGCGTGTGCGAAATTCGCCCAGTTGTTCGCGCAAGGGGGTTAGTACGTCATCCATCTGGAGTTTGTTTTGTTCCGTGAATGCACGGGTTTTTTCATCCAGTATGCGTTGAGCCAGAAGTTCGACCTGCTGCAAAATGATGGATTCTGATTTTTGCAGGCTGGCCAGTTTTTCATCAGCGCGGGTGGTGCGTTCGGTGGATTCCACCCGGAGTTCATTAAGGGTTTTGTCTTTTTCTGCCAGTTCAGTTTCCAGGTGCGGAATGCGTAAGGCCTCCTGCTCGGCCCGAGAACAACGGTTGGTTTGTTCGCGCAATTCACGGTTTAAACCCTCTATTTGATCAAACAGGTTGCTGATTTCATGTTCCAGTCTGGGTACGCGCTCCGCCTGGGTCAGGGAGACCGCCAGGCGGGTTTTGGTGTCTGCCAGTTCGGTTCGGGCGAGTTCAAGTTGTTGGCCATCGTGTTGCTTTTGCTGGTCGCAACGGGCCGGATCGTGGCCTTTGAGCCTGGATTCGGATAACCACCAGCCGATTAGTCCACCGATGAAAAAGGCGGTTAATACCGGCGGCGTGAAATAGGCAAGCCATTCGGTCATTGGTGGCTTCGGGTTAAACCGTGTGGTTGTCGGGTTTGGGTAAACACGCTATGGTTTTTTGGGGGGTGTGGTCGGGTAAGCTTCGGTGGGGTTTGAACCAACGGCCTACCAGAACCAACAAGCCAATGGCGAGAGCGGATAAACTAAAATAAACGAAGTTGCGTAAACGGCTAATCTGCTGGCTGAGTTCCTGGTCGGAAGTAACCGCAGAGGTGGGCGCAGGTATGGGGGCAATGGCGTTAAACCTGGGGTGTTCGAGTTTACTGGATTCGAGTGGATCCGCAGCCCCGTTATTGGAGTATTGTTCGAGCAGCAGCAATTCCTTTTCCAGTTCATTGAATAAGCGGGCATCATCGGGATCAAGCCTGCCGGTTTCCATATCTTTGGATAAGGCTTTCAGTTTCATTTCTACCGATTCAGCCAATAACAGGCTGAATCGGCCGTGCAAGGATTCCATTTGTTCATTGATGGCTTGCAGACGGGGATTGCTGGTGTGGTGTATGGGTTTCAGGCCGGCTTCCAGCGTGTCTAAAGTGTGTTCCACCCATACAAACAGAGCCAGGATGACACCTAAACCGCAACAGGCGGCGATACGGGCTTTCCAGGGTATTCCCGATAAGGGTTCAGGAACTTGGCGTGCGATAGTTTTCTTACCGATCGTAGCAAGCACGAGCGGTGGCCTGGGTTTTTTCTTGTGGTTGGATTTTCTGGCCATGTTTCCGCAGACTCCGACAATTTGGCTTCAATGGCCAGCGGTAAGGCGGGCTTGATCCATGAGCCTTTTCATCTCGGTCACAGCGGGTATTAGCCCCGTGAACAGGGCGCGCGCCACTATGGCGTGACCGATATTGAGTTCTACCAGGCGGGGTATGGCGGCAATATCGGTTACGTTATGGTAGTTAAGCCCATGACCGGCGTTGACCTTCAGCCCCATCGCGTGTGCATGGTAGGCCGCCTGGCGTATGCGTTCCAGCTCAAGGTGGCGGGCCGTGCTGGTTTGGGCTTCGGCGTAATGCCCGGTGTGCAGTTCAATTACGTGGGCACCACACTCGGCCGCTGCGTCAATTTGATGGTGATCGGCATCAATGAATAACGACACTTCTATGCCGGCTTCTCCCAGTTGCACACAGGCCGCACGGGTTTTTTCTTTTTGTAAGGCCACATTCAGCCCGCCCTCGGTCGTTAATTCTTCCCGTCGCTCAGGCACCAGGCAGCAGGCCCAGGGTTTAACCCGACACGCCGTGGCGATCATGTCATCGGTGATGGCCATTTCCAGGTTGAGCCTTGTTTCAATCAGATGTTTGAGGTGGTCGATGTCGGCATCCTGTATGTGCCGACGGTCTTCACGCAGGTGTGCCGTGATGCTGTCGGCCCCGGCTTGTTCGGCCGCCAGTGCGGCGTACAGCACGGAAGGGTAGGGGGTGTGTCGGGCTTGGCGCAAGGTGGCGACGTGGTCAATGTTGACCCCTAAAAATATGGGTGGGTGTGAAATCATCAGGTGTGGGTGCTGGCGTTGTAGGTTTGAAACAGGGCACGGCTACGTATGGGTTTGCCCTGGGTGTAATGGTGAATGAGTCGCCTCATCAGGCGTTTGGCTTCGCGTAATTGTAGACCATCTGTCAGGCTACGGTTTTTTAATCCGGTCAGGGTGCTGCCGTGTACGGTATCGACAGCAGGTTCACTCGCTTCTTCCGGGCCGTGTTCAATGACATAGCTGTAAAGGGTTTCTTCGCGTAGCGGCAGGCCGGTTTTGGCGGAATGCTCCAGAGACAGGCCGTACCCCAGCGATTCCAGCAATAACAGTTCAAAATAACGCAGTCGGGGTTCTAATGAGCCGGTTTGAGCCAGTTCGGCTAATGTGTTTTGGTAGGCGGAGTAGATGCTCGGGCAGGGATCGCCCAAAGGCAGCAAATGGAGTAGCAGTTCATTCAGATACAAACCGCAGTAAAGCGCGGTTGAGGACAACACGTAACCGGCATCTGTGGTTTCAAAGCGGGTCAACACTTGCAGGCTGCTGCGCCCTGTCCAGGACAGGCACAACGGAGTGAAAGGGGGCGGGCGGGTGTGTCGGATACCCGGTTTGCGGTTGCCCTTGGCCAGCAGCCTGAGTCTACCGTATTGCCGGGTGAAGACATCAATCAGGCTGCTGGTTTCACGGTAGGGTATCAGGTGCAGGATGAAGCCGGTTTCATCCACAACCGTGCGTGGCGAGGCCGGAGGATCAGTCCACATAACCCAGGCTATGCAGAGCGCGTTCATCATCAGACCAGCCCTTTTTCACCTTGACCCATAGCTCCAGATAGACTTTGCTGTCGAGCATTTTTTCAAGATCCATTCGGGAACGCTCCCCGACCTTTTTCAATACCTCGCCTCCTTGTCCTATGACGATGGCCTTTTGTCCTTCACGCTCCACCCAGATTAGCCCGTGTATGCGTATGGTTGAACCGTGTTGCTGGAAGCGTTCAATTTCCACCGTTAAGGCGTGGGGAACTTCCTGGGCCAGGCAGCGTAATAATTTTTCCCGAATGATTTCCGCTGCCATGAAACGCTCACTGCGGTCGGTGATTTGATCGTCCGGGTACACGGGTTCGGCTTCTGGCAGGCAGTCGATGATTTTTTGTTCCAGCGTGGCCAGATTGCTGCCTTTCAGGGCGGATAAAGGGATTAAATCGACGAAAGGATGACGTTGGGCAGCGGTTTGTAACCAGGGCAATAACCGGGATTTGTCTTCCAGACGATCCACCTTGTTGATGACCAGCAAAATGGGAATATCCAGAGTACTGATGGTGTTGAATACCAGTTCGTCTTCGGGATGCCAGGCCAGGCGGTCGGTCATCCAGACAATCACATCCACACCCGCCAGCGAGGCGGTGGCGGTTTGGTTGAGGTAGCGGTTCATGGCCCGTTGGCGGCTAATGTGTATGCCGGGCGTGTCTATGAAAATCAGTTGGGCCTGATCAGTGGTTTTGATGCCTTGAATCCGGTGGCGAGTGGTTTGGGGTCGTCTGGAGGTGATGCTGACTTTCTGCCCGACCAAATGATTCAGCAGTGTCGATTTGCCCACATTGGGGCGGCCTACGATGGTGACGTATCCGGTTTTCATAGTTTGAGTCCTAAGTCTTGAGCCACCCGGGTGAGGGTGCGTTCAGCGGCTTGTTGTTCAGCCTTTTTGCGAGAAGAACCCTGACCCTCGGAAGGTTCATTAATCAGAGGAATGTGGCACTGCACCACGAAACTCTGTTCATGGGGTTGACCCACTACCGATTTGAGCGTGTAGATGGGCAACTCCAGCCCTCGGGATTGCATCAGTTCTTGTAGGCGGGTTTTGGGGTCTTTGTTCCAGTCGTTCATGGACAGGCCCAGTATCTGCTCATCAAACAGGCTTAATATCCACTGACGGCAGAGTTCCATGCCGAGATCAATGAGCACGGCACCGATTAAGGCTTCCAGTGCGTCGGACAGTATGGAGTCACGCCGATAGCCGCCGCTTTTGAGTTCACCGGAACCCAGTATCAGATATTCTCCCAGATTAAGCCTGCGGGCGATCTGGGCCAGGGATGTCTGGTTAACCAGGGTGGCGCGAAGTCGGCTGAGTATGCCTTCATCGGCTTCTCTGAAACGGGTGTAGAGGTATTCGGCCACCACAAAGCCCAGCACGGCATCACCTAGAAATTCGAGGCGTTCGTTATGTTCGGATTCGGCACTGCGGTGAGTAAGGGCGCGCCGCACCAATGCCGAATTCCTGATGGGGAGATTCAATTTTTTGATCAGTTTTTCGGTATCTTGAATCACGCGGATTTCCAGAAGGATAGGGGCTTCACGTCCACACGAAACCCTATAGGCCCGGTGGGAACGCGAGGAAAGTATTATTTCTTGGTTAGTATCACGAGACTGCACGTTGAGGGCACGACGAAGTGGAGCGTATGTTGTGCAGTGACCGTGCGCCTGGGAGAAAGCCACGCATTTTAGCATGACCGGAACCGTGAGAGGGGCTGCAAAGATAAATTGGATCAGGAAGAGGGAGCAGAAATCAGGGTTCGGTGACCTCGAACCCATCATGGAAATGGAGTACGGTGTCGATATTGCCCGCCATCGGTTTGAGTACGTCATAGGTCAATTCGACCGCTAATCCATGAGGGTATCGTTCGATACGCACTTGTTCGGGGGTGACGGTGGTGACCTGGTTGCGATCCCAGTTCCTGCGCAGGAAATCAACTATTTCATTATTGTTTTTATTGAGCAGATCACCGTCGCGTTTTAATTCCAGCAAGGAGAATTTGATCCGCATATTTTCGGTATAGACCGGAACCAGTCGGGTTCCGATCAATACCGTGAAGCCGAGCAGGGCAAAGCAAAAGAGAAAACCCAATAACCCACGGCCAGACTGACGATTCGGATCAACCATGCGTACGCCTCGCATCAATGCAGTCGGGTTCCAAGGCGTTCAAAGGCGATACCGCCGTTGTCGATATCCAGATTCATCCAGATCAAAAAGGCTTTTCCCAGCAGATTGGCCTCAGGCACCATGCCCCAATAACGGCTGTCATTGCTGTTGTCCCGATTGTCACCCATGACGAAGTAATGCCCGGTTGGCACTACCCACTCGCTTTCTACGGTGGGTTGCCCTGCCCGGATCAGGATGTCGTGGTTCACGCCGGTCAGGTCTTCGTTTTTGAGGCGGGCACCGCTCATGCTGCGGCCCTGGCCCTGACCTTCATATTCACCCAGTTCGGTTTGTACGATGGCGGTTCCATTCACGAATAACTGCTTGTTGTAATAGGCCACCTTATCACCCGGCAGGCCAATGACCCGCTTGATGTAATCGACCCGGGTATCTCCCGGAAAACGAAATACGACGATATCGCCGCGTTGCGGTTGGCCCATGTCCATTACCTTGGTATGCACTACCGGAAGCCGCACACCGTATACGAATTTGTTGACGAGGATGAAATCCCCGATCAGCAGGGTAGGCATCATGGAACCGGACGGTATGCGGAAAGGTTCAACCAGAAAGGAACGCAGCAGCAATACCGTCAGAAGTATGGGAAAAAATGAACGGGAATACTCCAGCAGCACCGGTTCGGTTGCTTCAGGTGGGCGGTTAGGCGGAAACAGCCTGGCTACCACAATGTAGCCACCCCAGATAATGCCGGTCAGCAGAGTGGCAATAACCAGAAAAAATGAAAAATCAAAATCCATCGTAATACTTAAGTGTGGTGGTGTGTCATTAATCTTTGTTGACCCGCAATACCGCCAGAAAAGCCTCCTGGGGTATGTCGATCTTGCCAACCTGCTTCATGCGTTTTTTACCTGCCTTTTGTTTTTCCAGCAGTTTCTTTTTACGGGTAATGTCGCCGCCATAACATTTAGCCAGAACATTTTTACGCATGGCTTTAACCGTGGAGCGGGCAATGATTTTTGAGCCTATGGCGGCCTGGATGGCGACCTCAAACATTTGCCTGGGGATTAAATCTTTCATGCGATCCGCCAGATCCCGGCCCCGGGTCAGGCTGATGTCCCTATGCACAATCAGGGATAAGGCATCGACTCTTTCGGTGTTGATGAGTATGTCAAGCTTGACCAGTGGCGCGGCCTGAAAGCGTCTGAATTCATAATCAAACGAAGCGAATCCGCGACTGACTGATTTAAGCCGGTCGAAAAAATCCAGTACGACTTCACTCAGGGGTAACTCAAACGACAAGGCCACCTGCCCGCCCATGTATTGCAGCCTGGTTTGTACACCCCGCTTTTCTATACACAGGGTTATTACCGCGCCCAGATAGGCTTCGGGCACCAGTATGTTGGCTTCGATAATGGGTTCTCTGATTTCGGCAATTTCATTCGGAGGGGGTAACTCGGAGGGATTGTCTATGGTGATGGTGGTGTCGTCGGTTTTGAGGATTTCATATACTACCGTAGGGGCGGTGGTAATAAGGTCCAGATCGTATTCACGTTCCAGACGCTCTTGTATGATTTCCATGTGCAACATACCCAGAAACCCACAGCGAAAGCCAAAACCCAAAGCCTGTGAGGTTTCAGGTTCAAACTGGAGTGCGGCATCATTGAGGCGTAGTTTGTTCAGGGCCTCTCTGAGTTTTTCATAATCGTCAGATTCCACCGGGTATAGCCCGGCAAATACCCTGGGCTGTACCTGTTGAAAACCCGGTAGCGGGGTGGTGCAGGGTTTGTCGGTGGCGGTTATGGTATCGCCGACCGGAGCACCGAAAATATCTTTGATACCCGAGATGACATACCCTACCTGACCGCTGTAAAGATGATCTTGATCCAGGGCTTTGGGGGTAAATACGCCGAGTTTGTCTACCGAATAACTTTTGCCTGTGGATAGTATCGTGATTTTCTGGCGACGCTGTATGGATCCGTTGACCACCCTGACTAAGGACACGACTCCCAGATAATTATCGAACCAGGAGTCAATGATAAGTGCTTGCAAGATGGCATCAGGGTTGCCGGTGGGGGCGGGAATTTTTTCTACCAGTTGTTCCAGTAGCAAATCCACACCCAGGCCACTTTTGGCACTGATGCGCAAGGCTTCATCGGCGGGGACACCGATGATTTCCTCAATTTCGGTACATACCCGCTCAGGTTCGGCCGAGGGCAGGTCGATTTTGTTGAGTACCGGCAGAACCTCCAAACCCTGTTCGATTGCGGTATAGCAGTTGGCCACACTTTGCGCCTCAACCCCTTGTGCGGCATCCACCACCAGCAAAGCACCTTCACAGGCCGCGAGCGAGCGGGAAACTTCATAAGAGAAATCCACATGGCCCGGGGTGTCGATCAGGTTGAGTTGGTAGGTTTGTCCGTTGCGGGCCGTATAGTGGAGGGTCACGCTCTGGGCTTTGATGGTAATGCCGCGTTCACGCTCGATATCCATGGAATCCAGCACCTGTTCCGACATTTCCCGTTCGGTTAGCCCGCCGCAGATTTGTATGAAGCGGTCGGCCAGAGTGGATTTGCCGTGGTCGATGTGGGCGATGATCGAAAAATTCCTGATGTTTTTTTGTTCGATCACTGTGTTTAACCTTTGAGTTTCAAAGCCAGGAACAACGCATTGCCTCTTCTGTGTACGAGCAGGGCGATGGATTTTCCTGGTTTGAGTCCTTTCACCACGCTGTTGAAGTGGTTTGCGTCTTTGATGGTCTGATCCTGGATTCTCAAAATGAGATCACCGCGTCTGATGCCGGAATCTGCGGCAGCCCCTGGGCCAATGGTTTGCACCAACACGCCGTTTTGAGGGGGGAGGTCGAGTTGCTCTCGCTGTTCCTTGGTGGGATTGGTAACCGCCAGGCCTAGACGGTCGACTTTTTGCGGGTTGGCTTGATCGGGTGCTGCGGCAACCGGTTCGTCTTCATCGGTGAGTGCGCCAATCTTGACGCTCAGTTCTTTTCGGTTGCCTTCCCGTATGACTTTGATTTTGGCGGTGTCACCGATTGCGGTTCTGCCAACCATGGGCGGCAGGTCGGCTGAGGATACGATCTCCTGGCCGTTAAATTCAGTGATGATGTCGCCAATTTGAAGACCGGCCGCTTCAGCCGGGCTTTTGTCGAGGATACGCGACACCAAAGCCCCTTCCGGTTTTTTCATGCCGAAGGATTCCGCCAGTTCACGGGTAACGTCCTGAATCTGTACTCCCAGCCAGCCACGAGACACATGGCCATGATTTTTCAGTTGATCAACCACTTGCATCGCCACTTCGATGGGGATGGCAAAGGAAAGACCCATGAATCCACCCGTGCGGCTGTAAATTTGCGAGTTAACGCCTACGACTTCACCATCCAGATTAAACAGTGGCCCTCCGGAGTTGCCAGGATTGATGGCTACATCGGTCTGTATGAACGGAACGTAGTTGTCGCTGGGCAGGCTGCGGCCTTTGGCACTGACTATGCCCGCAGTGACTGAGTGGTCAAAACCAAAAGGAGAGCCTATGGCCAAAACCCAGGCACCCACTTTTAGATGCTCGGATGATCCCATCCTGACCACCGGCAAGCTGTTGGCGTCAATCTTGAGGAGTGCGATGTCACTGCGTTTGTCAGAACCGATCACTTTGGCCAGTAACTGACGGCGATCCTGCAACTTGACTACGATTTCGTCCGCATCTTTGATGACATGATGGTTGGTGATGACGTAACCGTCTGCCGAGATAATGAACCCCGAACCCAGTGATTTGGCTTCGGCCGGAGGATGGCCGCCGCCGCCACCGCCGCCACCTGGCCCACCTTCGCCGAAAAAGTGCTTGAACAACTCATCGTAAGGTGTGCCTTCGGGTACTTCGAAACCTTCTGGAAGTTCTGGTTCTGAGGCGGCCACCTTTTGTGTGGTGCTGATGTTGACCACGGCTGAATTGTTTTGCTCGACCAGTGTGGTGAAGTCAGGCAGTTGGGCTTGAACCTGGAAGGATAGTCCGGTCAGCAGTGAAATACAGAATACGAGTGCGGCACACTTGGCTATGCGCATGTAGAAACTCTCAATGTTCAGTTGGGGTGGATGGTTTGTGTGATCTGTCCGAATGGACAAGGCACGGAACGGGAAAGTGGTGGACGCGTGGGGTTTAAGGGATGCGGCGCACGATGGTGATTTGAGCGTCATCCGACTGTTTGCCGTGAGGCCGGCGGCGCACGGAGTAGAGGACTAGCATGAACCCCATCAACGCACCTGCTGCACTGTAGCCGTCATCTGATCCAGCGAACAATGTGGCGACATAATGGCCAGACAGTGCCCCGAGCAAAAGCCCCAGCACGGGCAGCAGGTATAGTTTCAGTGAGGCCCGCAACACGCCGGCTTCGGGTATGCCCAACACGACACGATCGCCTTTGTGAAAGGCCAAAGTTTGAGGCACGTTCAGGGAAAACCGCTGGTTGGGGGTGTGTTGGGCTTTCATGGTGAGGCAGGGGGTGGCGCATTGACCACAGGCACTGTTCCGGGTTTTTTCCACCAGAAGAGTACCATCGGCAGTGTGCTCGACGACGACGGCTTCTTCTTCGATCATGGTGATTGTTCCTGGTGGTGCAAGCCTTCGGCGATGACGGATACTGTGCGTTCAGGTACTTCGCCCATAACAGTAACCTGGAAGGCTCCGATTTTGCGGGTGGCCGCGTTGAAAGCACCCATCTTGCGGGGGTGAGATTTGAGTGTATCCGACTTGCTTTCATCCATATAGATGGAAACGGATGACAAACCATCACTCAACAATAGATGATCGAGTGGTATGGGGTTGCCAGGACGTTTCATGCGCGAGTAGGAGATGATACGAAACCCTTCCGGTACGCCTTCCAGAGACCAGTTCAAAGACGAAGGCGATAGCATTTCACGTTGTTTGGTTTCCCATTTGAGCGAATCGGTCGGGATGCTGGCTTCCAGATCGTGTGCCGGTAAGTCAGGGTTTAGTTCCAGAGTGGTGAATACCATTTGCTCGACATCATTGCCGGATTCGTCCAGTAGTTCGGATTTGAGCGGAAGTTTCGATTGTGTGTCCAGCCAGATTCGCCGGGCATAACGGTAATCATCCCGGGGCGTAATGCTGATGGTTTGCGCCAGTCGCTTGGCTACGTATTCCTGATTTTGCAGGCTGAAATGGTAGTGCAGTGTCAAAGTCGATAAGTCTTCGGGAAAATCCAGCAATAGCGAATGTTTGGACGGTTTATTTTCCACATACGCGGTTTTGGTTTCCGGGTAATAGCACACGACTGAATCCGCATTTCTGACTACTTCCCGCAATGGGGAATTCATGGAAATCAAACGCTCATGTTCTACGCCTTCTTTAATGGCGTGAAATAACTGGAAGCTTTCTACCTGACCATTTTTGGAGAAGGAGAGATTCCCCTTATAGCTAAGTGTGTTCGCGGCTTGACGCATACCCGACAACCAGTTGAGTGCATCGTTGGAGGATGGAGTCGTCGGGTTGTCGGCAAACGCTATGAGGTTGAATCCAAGGATAAGTACTAAGGACAAAGTCTTGCGGATTGGAGTCATTCTCGTGTGGTCACGACTGGCGGTGTAGTGGACAGGACGTTCAGTTGCCGAATTGGAGTTTCGTGACATGGGCCGTGATGCAAACTATCGCGTCGGTTGGGCACTGACCACCCGGGCGTAGGGCAACAAGCCCTGAGCACCGGCGAGGTAGGCCGTTTCGTTGTGCAATACCAGGTAGTTTTGGAAGTCGGGATCAACCTCCGCTACCGTAGTGGCACCCGGAACGGGTTCGTGGCGAACTTCAGCCACCAAAAGTCTGCCGTCTAAACTGGCAGGGTTCAGTATGGATTTGCTCACAATCACTGCGGCCACAGCCAAACTCGCAGCCAGTGCGGTGGAGATCACCTTTTCTTTAAGTCGATTGCGTATTGCACCCGGGGCCAGCACGGTGGGTTCAGAGGCGATAGCCGCACTCACACGGTTTTTGAAATCGCAATCAGGGAGTATGCCCGACTTTTGCGTCAATAGTTGGCTGATGCGGTTATACCGATCCCATTGCTTTTGCAGTTCGGAGTCGGATTCAAGTTGTTTCCACAGTTTTCGGGTTTCAGTATATCCGAGTGCTCCATCAAGCATTGCGGACAGGTTTTCTGCACGTTTTTCATCAATCATCGTAGTCATCCTCATATAAATAAATATTCCAGCCTCTTCTCAATGGCCTCACGCGCACGAAATATTCTGGATCGTACCGTACCCACCGGACACTTCATTACTTCAGCAATCTCATCGTAACTCAAACCCTCAAATTCCCTAAGGGTGATGGCCGTTCTGAGTTCGTCTGGCAGGTCATTCAACGCCTTTTGTATGACACCGGCCAGTTCTTCGGTCATCAGTAAACCTTCCGGGGTTTCCGTGTTTCTTAGACGAGAGCCGGATTCGAATTGTTCCGCCTCTTCCACATCGATTTCACCATCTGACGGGCGACGTGAGCGGGTGGCGAGATGGTTTTTGGCAGTGTTAATGGCGATGCGGTACAGCCAGGTATAAAAAGCACTGTCTCCGCGAAAATTGGGCATGGCGCGATACGCCTTGATGAACGATTCCTGGGCGACATCCAATGCTTCATGCTGATCCTTGATGTAACGACTAACCAACTGGACAATTTTGTATTGGTATTTGGTTACCAGAACATCAAAGGCTTTTTTGTCACCGCGCTGTACTCGATGTACCAGATCGGCATCGACATCTTCTTCTATCACGTCAACACACCTCGACAGACATGGGGTAGCGACCTGAAAAGGCACGCATCAAAAAGGAGTGCGCGGGGGGATCTGTAGGAAGGCAGGTGGATGGGCGCAGTGAACATGAAAGACGTGACGATCAGGGTGGGCGGTGCTATTTGTTTACATTATCGTTTTTTTGCAGTAGCCATTCAATCGACTGGCTCATTTCGGGTGCAAAAAATAAGCTCAAAAAAAGCCCCGATCCGCTATTGCACGGATCGGGGCCGTCCTGATTCAGACTTGAACCGGTTGATTACAGGGTGATGGGACTACGGAATATGACCATGGACGCGCCCTGAGACTGCTTGAAGTTGTCGTAGCCGACCAAACGGACGTGATTGTCGGGGTGGGCTTTGTGGCAGGCGGTGGCTTCTGCCAGAATTTTGTCTACGTCGGTTTCGCCGAACATGGGCAGTTTCCACATGTACCAGTAGTGGTCAAAGGCATTTTCTGGTTCAGTGTGTTCTATGGCCGGGTTCCAGCCTTTTTTGACGATGTATTCCACCTGCTTTCTGATTTGATCAGATTGCATGGCCGGAAGGTAGGAGAATGTCTCGAACTTGCGGGCTGAAGGATCGGACAGGCTGGATTGATAATCTTGCATTTCGCTCATGGTGTTGGGTTCCTCTGTAGGGCTAAGCGGTGACCGTGCATTACTTGTGGGCTACGTCGAGTTTGTCTACCGTGTCGAACTCGAATTTGATTTCCTTCCAGGTTTCCAATGCGGCTTTAAGCTCAGGGCTGTGTTGGGCGGCATTGAGCAGAACCTCTTTTCCTTCCTTTTCGATTTGACGACCCAGGTTACGGGCTTCTACGCACGCCTCAAGGGCTACACGATTGGCCGCAGCACCCGCCGCGTTGCCCCAGGGATGACCCAAGGTACCACCGCCAAACTGTAATACTGCGTCATCACCAAAGATGGCCAGCAGGGCGGGCATGTGCCAGACGTGGATGCCACCTGAAGCGACGGCGAATACACCCGGCATGGAACCCCAGTCCTGATCGAAGAAGATGCCACGTGAACGGTCTTCTTTTATGTAGCGTTCGCGCAAAAGATCAATCCAGCCCAGGGTGGAGGCCCGATCGCCTTCAAGTTTGCCCACGACAGTACCGGTGTGCAGGTGGTCGCCACCAGACAGCCTGAGGATTTTGGTGAGCACCCTGAAGTGGATGCCGTGGTTAGGATTGCGGTCAATGACTGCGTGCATGGCGCGGTGGATGTGCAACAGCAGGCCGTTGTCCCGACACCAGTTGGCCAGGCCCGTGTTGGCGCAGAAGCCGCCGGTGATGTAGTCGTGCATGATGATGGGTGCGCCGATTTCCTTGGCATATTCAGCCCGTTTGTACATGTCTTCCGGAGTGGGGGCGGTGACGTTGAGGTAATGGCCTTTGCGTTCGCCCGTTTCGTTTTCAGCCTTGATGATGGCATCCATTACGAAATCGAAACGTTGTTTCCAGCGCATGAACGGCTGGCTGTTGACGTTTTCATCGTCTTTGGTGAAGTCCAGACCGCCACGCAGACATTCATATACGGCACGGCCATAATTCTTGGCGGAAAGGCCCAGTTTGGGCTTGATGGTGCAACCCAGGAGCGGGCGACCGTATTTGTTCATGATGTCGCGTTCGACCTGAATGCCGTGCGGTGGCCCACCGCAGGTTTTGACATAAGCAATCGGAAAACGCACATCTTCCAAACGTAGCCCACGCACTGCCTTAAAGCCGAATACATTGCCCACCAGCGAGGTGAACACATTGACGACCGAGCCTTCCTCGAACAAATCAATCGGATAAGCGATGAACGCATAGAATTGCTCGTCACTGCCGGGCACATCTTCTATGGAATAAGCGCGACCTTTGTAGTAGTCGAGATCGGTGAGCAGATCCGTCCAGACGGTAGTCCACGTACCGGTGGAGGATTCAGCCGCAACGGCTGCAGCCGCTTCTTCGCGGGGAACGCCCGCTTGAGGGGTGATCTTGAACACCGCCAGAATGTCGGTGTCTTTCGGGGTGTAATTGGGATCCCAGTAGGTTTCGCGGTACTCCTTGACGCCTGCGTTATATGTTTTGACAGCCATGATTTCCTCCTCCCACATATAGTGGATTGTTTGGATGATGTGATTTTTTGACGTTGGTCATCGTTGTTCTGCCCTGGCGGCGCAGCCAGTCGTGTGAGCAGTGGGTGGGGTGATGACCTCTGCCGTTTTTATCCATACGGACGACGATCCGGATTGATTCCGTTTCGGTTAACAACTATAAGCCGTTTGGTTTATAAACAAAACTAAATTGTCATGATAACTTCAATAAATCCTTTTTATTCAGTCAGATCCAACCGCGCCGAAGGGGCGGGCAATGCTATAGCAAGCAGACGGGCATTGCCAGTGTGAGAGTAGGGTTTAGAGGGATAGCCGAGAGCAACAGCGGTGTGATCTCGGTCTCATTTGGCTTGTGCGCGATATTTGGCCTGTAGGGCCGTCTGTAACAGGTGTGGCAACTCAGCGTTTTCAGGGCTTAGCTTCTGGGCTTTTTCGAACACCTCTACTGCCTGTGACCAATTCTTGACCAGGCCGTAGGTCTTGCCCAGTTCGATAAGGCATTCGCTGCTGTCGGGTTGTTCACGTAATCCTGTTTTAAGTGCCGTGATGGCCTCGTAATGATTGCCTTCAGCGTTATGCATCTGGCTGGATAACAGGTGGAAGCGGCTTTCCAGCGGATATTTCCTGAGGCCGGATTCCACATATTGTCTGGCCAAGGCATAAGCCTTTTCCTGTAGCAGCAGAGCACAGGTTTCGGCGTGTTCCGTCAGGCCGATGGTCATGTTGCTGAACATCCGATCCAGCAACTGAGTGGCCGCATCCAGTTCTTTCAACAGCAGATGGCAACGCAGCAATCTAAGCCAGATGGCGATTTCAAACGGATCCAGCAGCAGGGCATTTTTGTATAAAGCCTCGGATTGTCTGAGCCAGTGTTCAGTAGCGTTGTCCTTGAGATAATCCCTGTCGATGGTGATGGCCTGCGCTGATTTTCCGGTTACCGGTACGGGGTGGAGGTCTGCAACATACAAGTCGGCCAGATGAAGCATTAAATCTGCATCCTTGATACGGGTGAGCATCGTTTCCAGCAGATTTTTTATTGCAGTATGTCGCCCCGTTTTCTGCAGGAAATCAACGGTTTTGATATGGAGGTTGACATTGCTGTGCTCCATATTGAGAAGATAGGTATGAATCCGTTCTATGTTTTCGGCCATGTTGAGCAGGGTATACCGTGAGAGCAAGTCATCCAGCACGATGGTAACCTTATCGCGGAAACTGCTATACGGCGGATAACTTGCGGTTAATTCTCCGAGATAACCCAGAATATCCTCCAGTTTTTCAGTGGCCGTCATGAGGGGTATTAATTGCAGGAGTATATCGCCGGCAAAAGGGTTGAGTTAGAGAGCTGCCTTGTAATGCTTGATGGCCTGTTCTCTCGAACCTAGCGTAGAGAAATGCCCGCCCAGTGTGGCGTAAATCATGGATAACAGGCGGTTTTGTTCCACGACATCGGAAAGTTGTTTGGCTGATTTCATCGCTTCCTTGAGATATTCAACCGCCTGGGTATTTTGCTTGCGTTGCAGCAGTAAGGCCGATAACCCCATCAACGCCTCAACCTGGCCCGGGTTGCGTTTGAGTATGTCACGGTACTCAAGTTCGGCCAGTTCCCATTCACCGTTTTGCTGATACCGTCTGGCATCCTGCAGGCTGACCGGGGTATTGTCGGCAGGATCAACCCACAGAAAACCCTTGAGTGCTTCCTGCATGGATTTTCTGCTCAATGGAGTTATAAGCACCCTGTCCACTTCTCTGGACATGATGCGCAGAATGTTTTTGGAAGAGCCATCCGGGGTTATGGCCAATAAGGGTATTCCGGCTATGGTATCCAGGCTTTTGAGTTCACTTATGAATTGCTCCAGCGTATCAATGTGGCCCATATAGCACAGCATAATCACGTCATAGTGTCGGGTGATGAGCAGGTTGATGGCATCCTGGGGTTTGTCGGCGAGAGTATGATTTTTTATGCCACAGGCTCTTAAATTATCAAGAAAAGTACCCCGGTTTTCCTTGTTGGGATAAAACAGCAATACAGAAGCGGATTCCAGGGCAGAAGTGGCATCCCGGGCAAGGTTTGGGGTATTTGGTGGCATGTGGGTTTGCTTGGGTTGTATGACGAATACGCTGAACAGAAATGCAGTATCCGTTTAAAAGGCCGATCAATCTGATTAATGGGAATGCAGTATCTTGTCGAATAGATCTTCGTTTTCTCTTTGTACGTGTATTTCGATACGCCTGTTGCGGTAACCATCTTCGGAATTCACATTGTAACGAGGCCGGTAAAAAGCCGCTCCGGAAGCGATGACGCGGGCTGGATTCAGTATGGCTTCTTCTTCGGTATAAAATTTGACCACGTTAATGGCCCTCTGCATGGATAACTCCCAGTTGGAGGGGTATTGGCGTGTGGCTATGGGTTTGTTGTCGGTGTGGCCTTCAATTACTATTTGATTATGCAGGGGGGCCAGAAGCATGCCTATCTCCCGTAAGGTGTTTTTGAGTTCTACGCGGATATCCGCGCTGCCCTCATCAAACAAAATGGCCGACTGCACAATGATGACCAACCCGCCATTATCAATATGCAGGCCAATATCGTTCTGCATTCCCTGTTGTTCAATGATGCCTTCCAAAGTGTTGCGCAGTTGATTCATGTTGCCCTGTTCACTTTTGAATTTTCCGCGCAGATAACCCAGTAAATCACGGGTTGCATCCATGCCGGATAAACCTCCGGATGAGTTGGAAGCGGCAGGTTGGGGTCGCCCTCCCAGGGCCGAACCTATGGACTGCATGGCCTGATCGAATTTGTGCCTATCCATGGTGGACATGGCCGTAAGCAGGATGAAAAACGCCAGGAGTTGCGTCATTACATCACTAAATGACATCAGCCAGCCACTTTCGTCATCCCCTTCTTCCGTTTCTACATGTGGGCTGGTATATAGTGCCTCGCTGTCGAATGACCCGGGTACGCTGGAGAGGGCTGCGGTGGATGTACCGACTGCCGATGGATCAAGGGGTATGTTCGTCAGACGATCCAGCAAAGGAATGTGTGCCCCGCATTGCGTACAGGGAATTTCCTTGATGTGATCAGGAATTTTGTTGATCTTGATAAACGACACCGTACCACATTCGTGGCACAGCAGTTTTCTCTTTTCGTTTTTTAATTCATCTGCCGTAACGGACATGAGCGGTAGGTATCTCTTGATTAAGAATGGCAAAAATCAGTAGCTGTCCATTTCTCTTAACCGATCCATCAAAATCGCAACCATGATACGCACAACCCAGGATATGCACAAAAGCACCATGAACAAACACACCCCATTTCTGCCCGGTCTTTTTCTGGCTGGACTCGCTTGCTGTTCGGGCATTGTACTCGCCGACACCACTGTTAAAGATCAAGCCACGGAAGGAAAGCTCAGCTATCATGCGCTGGTCATAGGTCATGGTTGTGAAGATCTACAGCCCGGCAAAACGAACCCGGTCAAGGCTCAGAGCGTGGTTTTTCCTACCCTGAAACCGGTGGTGACCCGCGCAGACACCGGAGAAGCACTGCAATGGTCGGATGTAATCGACGATGAAGCCGGAACCGGCCTGGCTGGCAAAGTTGAACTGATACAAGACCGAAACATCTTCAAGGCCCAGAGCCTGATTCTCAACGAGGCCGGCAACAGCATAGGGTTTTACAGCACCAACGGTTCACTTCAGGCCGATGCCCTGGGTTTGGTGCCGTTCCGGTTTTCGGCGGTGAGTTTTGCCCCGGCAACCTGTGCCAGACGTTTGCTCATCAAGCTGGCGATAGCCGATATTTGCAGCATGAGCTTTCCGCCCAAGGTGGGCACAGCCGGTTTGTGGTTGCCTTCCACGACCGTACGGTTCAGAGATCCCGTTTTGCTGGGCGATCCCGCCACACTGATTGTCAATCGCGACCTGGTTTCCAATCCGCTGCCCGCCGCGCAAAATTGCAAAGACGGCTTTGATGTCACCATCAAACCTTCGGCGGAAGACATAGATGCTCACCTGCCGTTCAAGGGCTGGGGACGCAATCGTTGACCCACTTCCTTTGACAGTTTTTGATGTTTGCCTTTATCATTACGCAATTATGACTGGCACTTTACCCGAATTGATTGACCCCCTGGAGTTCGTTGATAAAAGAAAACGGATACACGGGGAGCTTTCCTTATCCAGAATGGCACGTCTTGAAGGCATGATTCT
>JBPCSC010000258.1:0-4585 GCA_051007495.1 Methylococcaceae bacterium
GGTCGGCCGTTCAGAGAAACCGGTCCTGTTGGGAGATTTTCAGTTAAGCGGGTTGGACACACCCCACCAGCTAACTATTTCGGAAAGTGGCAAGATGGCCGCATTGGGATTGCCTCATGTGCAGGGTGGGTCCGTGTACACATTTGACTTCTTAGAGCACACTAACCGCTTTCAAGTCAATTTGGAATCAGACGTACCGTATTACGGTAGTCACATTTATATTGACCGACACGCTAAAACCCTCATCGTTGGGTCTAAGCATGTCAGTGTGTATGAATACGAAGGTCGGGGGGAATGGACTCACGTGCGGGACTTTTTGAAATCGGACGGAGTATAGGCACCCTTATGGTTTTTCCAGCTCCCCGAGTCCACGTGTGTGGACATTACCGCAGCGATGACCGCAATGTCGTGGTGTGTGTACGGGAATTAGTTTACACAGAGTTTGCTAAGAAACGTGTTTTGGACATTTACCACCGAAACAGTACACATAGCAAATGGCATTATTCAGACAGCATCATTCACCCAGAACGGGATCGATCCAATAGTTTTGGCAATGCAGTCGCACTCAGTGAAGATGGTGGTGTCATTCTAATCAGCGATGCAACTCCTCATTCTGCAGGAACCGTATACGAGTATACTGCCTGGGATCACCGTTGGGAACCCTCGGGCTTCTACCGTCAAAAGGTCCATGGTTATGGACACGCAGTTGCCCTATCGCCTGATGCCACGCAGGTCATCATCGGGGCACAAAGCATAGAAGGCCCGGGGGTCGTCTACTGCTACCACCGGGGCGGCCTTCTTTTACAAGAATTGCGCCAGCAACGCATCCCCACTTGCCTGGATAGCTTCGGGGCAGCCTTGGTTTACGATTCGGTTTCCCACTTGCTGATTGTCGGAGCACCTCGTAGTGAACCCCTTCAATACTTTGAAAAGGCACCCTACCAGGGCTTCGGCCATGTGCATTTTTACGAGTGTATTGAAGATCAATGGGTCTATTCAGAAGACCCTCGGCATAGATGGTTTGGACGTACCGGATACGGTATAGACCTCTACTTAACCTCCAGTCGACACGATGTAGCCAAGGAGACACTGTGCGTCCAGGACGGCAACCGTATTATGCGATACAACCCGGATGATTGGCGATTACCTCCTTCCACGACCACTTCAGATTTGGATAAGACTCATGCGTCAACTGACTCAACACGAATTAGCTGATTTCATTAAACAGCACATAGACTCCGCCCAAATGGACGCAGTCCAGACTCAATTGGATAAAGGGGTATTAACGGAACTAGACGTGCGCCTGGGTCACGTCAGTTATTATGAAAACCGCAAAATATGTGGCGATGCGATTCACCTGGCAAAGCCGGAGAGTTGGGATCGCGTATGGATTCAACATACCTTAGAGCATAATGAACCTTTGATCCTACAACCGGGTCAATTTGTACTGGCGGAAACCCACGAATGTTTTAAACTGCCGAAGGACATCAAAGGACTGTTTACGTTACGAAGTTGGGCGGCTAAATCAGGATTGGATCAAGCCGTATCCATCACGCTAAAACCTCGCTGGCAAGGCAACCTCATCATGGAGTTGCGCAATAACTTGCAGCATATCTCGCTCAGCCTGTATCCACTACAGGCCATTGGACAGGTCGAGTTTTTCCAACTCGATCTATAAATAACGACAAGAACGCTAACAGGATATTCTCATGTACGACTACCTCACACTAGGCCACCGCATTTTACGCTCCGGTGACGAACACCCGGATCGGACCGGGATCGGTCGCCGCTCTTTGTTTGCCCAATCCTTGCTGTTCGATCTCAACGACGGCTTCCCGTTAGTCACCACCCGTGAGATTGCATTTTCTTCGGTGGTGGAAGAACTATTATGGTTCATACGGGGCAGCACCCAAGTTAAAGAACTGCAAGAAAAGAATGTGCGATTTTGGGATCATTGGGCGGTGAAAGACCACCACATCGACAGTTTCATTAAACAGTATATCTTACCGATGTTTAATGAACAGATTGATGCAGATACGGTCTACGGTACCTGTAAAGAAAAGTTACAGGCGTATCTAGGTAGTATTGGACCTTTGTATGGACAATCGTGGCGACAGTTGGCGGTATCGCCGATGATCCAGCGCTTGAATGGATTTTTGCCCGATGCCATTTTATCGGCAATTGCCCCAGATAAACGGCAAACCTGGGAGAACGAGCATTGCGATGAGAACATCTTGTTAATGGACTACTTACGATTAAGAGCCAGCTCAGAAGTGGATCAATTACAACAGTTGATCCAGGGACTGAAAGATCGACCTTGGAGTTCACGACATGTCATATCTGCCTGGATTCCCGAGTATCTACCCATTGAAGACATTGCCCCCGCGCATAATGTTTTATTGGGTCGAGGGGCCCTAGCACCATGTCATGTCTACCAACAATACTTCGTCTCTCCTCCACGGCGGATTGGCGAGCGTCATCGGTTGAGTCTACATTTAACTCAACGGTCGAGTGATTTTGCCATCGGCCTACCGGTCAATATTGCACAGTATGCACTACTCCTATCGTTGATTGCACAATGTGTTGATATGGAGCCCTATCAATTTCACTGGTGTGGAATAGACGTCCATTTGTATCAAAATCAGATCAATTTAATGCATACCCAATTGCAACGTAAGCCAAACCCGTTACCGCGCATACAGCTAAACCCTGAAATTAAGGATTTGTATGCCTTTACTGCGGACGATATTCGTCTTGAAGGGTATACGGCGCATATTGGTATACGGTACCCAATTGCAGTATAGGGCTAAAGTATGAGACTTTTTACATTAGGTGGACGTTCTATGAACTCGCACAACAAATCGACCGCTCCGTTAACTTATATTTTACAGGACTGGGTTACGGCAAAATTAACATGGCAAGAACAGATGGATGCGTTGGCCAGTATGCAAGCACTCAGCGCCATGAGTCAGTCGTATCCGTATGCACGACTCATGCAAGAAACTTTGTTCCACAAGTCAACCGGTCTACTGTTGTCGCAGTTGACGGATCAGCGTAAAAGAACAATTCAGGCCGGTCTAGGAAATATTCGCGGACGTGAACAGAATGGTAATTTTGACTTAGGGCAGATTTTGAGTGCTATTCGTTTGGTTATTGACCACTGTCCGGACCCACGTTGGGTTGAACATTGGACATACATCCATACTGTCCTTGATAGCTTGTGAGGCGACGGCATGTTAGGATTGATTTATGCCCGGACCCCATCCGGGCTGATCGGTTACCAGGGGGCATTACCGTGGCACATTCCTGAAGAATTGCAATTGTTCAGAAAGTATACCGCGGACAGTACTCTCATTATGGGTAGAAAAACATGGGCGTCATTACCGGGCATATTGCCGAGACGGCACCATGTGGTCATTACCCGTACTTCGGGAGTACCCCACCCAGACGTCACGTATTGCAGCATCTCTGCGTTTAATGCCTTAGCCCCTATGATTCAGCAGTGGGAGCAAACCACTCCCGTCTGGATTATTGGGGGCGCGCGATTATTAACGGAGGCATTATTATCGGGCAGTGTCGATTGTATCGTCGAGACGGAGATTTTGCAGTACGATGAATCGACCATCGATCCTCAACAGGCCGTATATTTTAACCCCGGACTGGCGCAAGACCGTCGGTGGTCGTGTGTATTGACACAGCCCCATCTGCACACGACCCCGTACCCATTCATTGAACGCCACTATTTACCGACCCTTTCACGACCCACATAAACGCTTATGTTGACTCCTTTGTTTAAAGAATTGCTGCGCTATAAAGACCAGCACATTAAAGCCACCGGCCCTGAAATTGTCCAATTAATCTATTTGACTCGGTCCTTTCAGGAAGGCAGTTGTCGCGCCATCAAACTCAAGTATATCCCAACCGGACGGATGATTCGGTTTGCTATAAATGACGACATAGGGCGATCCCGTATCGTGTACCAGCGTTTAGAAAAGACGTTGCATCTGGTCAGGGATATTCACCGCATTCACCGCGAGATTGATGAATATACCGTCCCGTATCAGTCGGATAACAGCAGTCTTCCTTTAGGACAGCTGTGGGACTGGATCAGCACCCGATCAAAGCAACGACCGTATCCCGTCGAGCGCCCGTGGGTGCAGCAATACGTGACAGATCACTCACAAGACCCCAATCAACTGTACTACGGTTTGATTACAGGGTTTCAGGTGCACCAGTTAACTGAACAGTATGCGATCATCACCTTAATATTCTTGAATGAGGAAGCCGTTACCATAAAGTGCAGTAAAGCCACTGCGCTCAATTTAACGCCCGGATTGATCTGGGTCGGGAATGCATACGGGTGTTACCGCATCTCTAAACTGTATACCATCCGCTACCACGTACAGTTTGAGAAAGAAGAATACAGTCAAATTCTGTACTGGTTACAAGGCCTCCATGCCCCCGAAGTGCTGGACCCCTATGTAGCCCTCGCAGACCTCGTCTACACCGCGTATTAATCCACCGTATACGTCTATGTACTCAATCACACTCGACGCGCTCACGCGTTTACAAAGCGCATTATATG
>JBPCSC010000259.1:0-2412 GCA_051007495.1 Methylococcaceae bacterium
ACATCCGCTGTCCCCAAATCAAGTGACTGGTGCTACCAGCAAGGCTTAGTGGCCCATGCCACCCATGCCCGTGCTTCCGGTTGCCGCGATAGGCATAGGAGAAGGCGGTGCGTGCGGTTTCGCCTGTCCTTTGGGCGAAGCGGTGAAGCTCTTATCCAGGGCATGACACAAGTCGCAACCGATGGGGGTGTTGGCGGCAACCTTGACCGGTTTGCCGTTTTCATCCACAAAGCTGCGATCAGTCAAAGCCTTGGAAAGACGCGTTCCCTTGTGGTCGCTGCCGTGGCAGGCGGCACATTGGTCTTCACCATCCGGGCCGGCTTTCTGGGCAAAATCATTGTGCCAGCCGCCTTTTCGGGTTCCGCTCTTGTTAGGGGCAGAAAGCTCCGCTTCTTTCCACCAGGACGGATCATTAACCGGGTGCATCCCGTGTGGCCCAGCCAGATAAGCACGCGGACTGGTGGCATTAACCACCGTACCGTCTCGCACACCTTGCCCTACACCCAGGTTGCTGGTTCCCCCATTGGTGGCCACCATACCGTTTTTGAAATCATCCTTAATGTGGCAAACCGAGCACTCGGCGATGTTGCCGTCATAGCCTTGCAACTGCTTTGCGGTGACGTTGTCGTTGGCGTTAGGATCGGCATTAGGCCACAAAGAGTGCGAACCACCATGGCAAGCCGAGCAGCTTAGATTGCCGTTAGGGCCAGAGCCATGTACGTCCTTACTTTTGCGGTAAAGGGCCTGAGATATGGGGAAGGCTTGGTAATCAGTTTTGGTGAGAGCGGTTTTGCCGTCTGAACCCAGTACCGGATTACCGCTGCCATCCTTAACCGTTACCGTAACCTTCTCCTTACGTTGCTCTACGACGGGCATTACCGCAAAACGGGCATTGTCGGGGAAGGCACTGGCTTTGGCAGGGTCATTTGCGTCATAAGCGACTTTTTTCACACCAGCACTAAAGAATCCATTGCCGGCTTCTTTGCTGTTGCCGTCACCTACGTGGCAGGAACCACAATCCGGTTCATCCAGCCAAGGCCGTCTGAAGTGGACGCTCTCGCCACCGAAGACTCCGCCACCGGTCAGATTGGCGTCGTATTGCTTGTTGGAATAAACATTGCCCACTGCCAGCATGTCGCCGTGGCAGTTGTCACACTGAAGTCCGGAAGCATGGTGGATGTCGCGGTAGCTTTTTTCCGTGGCTCCGGTGTGGCACTTGGTGCAGTTTTCCTGCATGGCCACCCCTTCACCGAAGTGAAGCATCAATTCAGCATTGGGTTCTTTGGGGAAGAGATCAGGCCGCCAGTTGTTCTTGAGCGCGTCCCAGGTGTAGGCAGATTTAACGGTGAATGCTCCGGTCGTATCCTGTTTCAGCGGAACACCTACGTCGTCATTATGCTGGGAGTCCCAGCCTCGACCACCAAACATCTTGGGATGACCGCGTTCATCACGAATCAGATCGCCCTTTTGATGGGGCAGGTGATCAACACTGTCTGCTGCCGTTACATCCTGTTTGTAGACTTGCATCTTGCCGTGGAAGGCGTGGAAGGCGCGGGAATAATCCGAGCGGTTGGTGGGGTAGCTACGTCCAGCCACACCGTTGTCAATTTTTAACTGGCTGTAATGATGGCCCGAGCAGAAATACTGCGGTTGCGAACGGGCTTTGCCAATGTCATCGCCATAGTAATCCGCCAACTGGCTGGAATAACTGGCCGGCCATTTCATGCCGGTTGCGGGCGTAGGGCCATAAAACACCATGTAGTCGTGCATGAGCAGGGTGTTAAACAGGGCCGCTTTTTCCTGGTCTGCCCAGGAATCCGATTCCGCTTCATGGAATTTCAGACGGACTTGCAGTTTGCCATCCGGCCCTATGCGAGACTCAGCGATGCGGTCGGTACGCAAACCGTTGGCATCACGGGGAATGTACGCTGTGCTGTTGGGGTCGTTGGCTCCTGGAGCCAGGTTGGTAAAGGCCGGATTTTCCGGGTGCTTGTCATCAAAGCGGTTATGAATGGCTGGCGGCCACGGCTTGGTGGGATCAACACCGGGATCAAAACTGCCTGCTCCGGTGGCAGGGCCTGGTGTGCCGTCGGCATTGACCAGTTCGCTTTCGCTGACTGGAGTCCGCCAGACCGTATCATCAGCCGCTATTTTGCCCTTGGCATGGCATTCACGACAGCGGGTTTCTGAGGCCGTGGTGTAAACCGTGTCGGTTCTGGCAACCACTTTCTTGCTTTTCTTGTCTGCAACCTCAACCCGCATCAGAGGATACGGATTGACCCGGCCTTGGTCGTCAACGTCACTGGCCGGAATGAACTGAGCGATGAACTTTTGTTGCGTGCGGTCAAATGCGTCCAGCGGTTGTGGGTCGTTGGTTTTATAGGGATTTTTGATACCCGGCATTTGACGCAC
>JBPCSC010000260.1:0-8708 GCA_051007495.1 Methylococcaceae bacterium
AGACAAGCCCGCTACATTAGAGCCTATGGTTTTCCCTGATCCGGTCATTTCCATCGCCGTAGCCCCTAAAGACAAGGCCGGCAATGAAAAAATGGGCGTGGCACTGGGCAAGATGGTGCAAGAAGATCCGTCCTTCCATGTCTCCACAGACGAAGAAAGCGGCGAAACCATCCTCAAGGGCATGGGCGAATTGCATCTGGAAATCAAGGTCGACATCCTCAAGCGTACCCACGGAGTTGAAGTTGTAGTGGGCAAACCGCAGGTAGCCTACCGCGAAACCATTACTCGTCGGGTCGAAGATAGCTACACCCACAAAAAGCAAACCGGTGGTTCAGGCCAATACGCCAAAATCGACTACACCATCGAACCCGGCGAACCCGGAACCGGTTTTGTGTTTCAATCCGCAGTAACCGGCGGTAACGTACCGCGTGAGTACTGGCCGGCAGTGGAAAAGGGCTTCAAAAGTATGCTGGATAAAGGCGTGCTGGCCGGATATCCGTGTCTGGATTTCAAGGTTGTACTCACTGACGGTGGCTTCCATGCGGTTGACTCCTCCTCCATCGCCTTTGAAATAGCCGCCAAAGCCGCCTTCCGTCAAAGCATCCCCAAGGCGGCCCCTCAACTCATGGAACCCATCATGAAAGTTGACACCTACTCGCCCGATGCCAACGTAGGTGATGTGATCGGCGACCTCAACCGCAGACGCGGCATGATTAAATCTCAAGATGCAGGCGCATCCGGTGTTCGCATCAAATCCGAAGTGCCGCTGAGCGAGATGTTTGGTTACATCGGTGACTTGCGTACCATGACCTCAGGTCGTGGTCAGTTCTCCATGGAGTTCTCGCACTATATGCCGTGTCCGAAAAACGTATCGGATACCGTAGTGAAAGAGGCTGCGGAAAGAGCCAAGAACAAATAAGCACTCTGTCACCCGAGTCATCAAGGCGGCCTGTTCCACAGGCCGCCTTTTTTGTGTCCGACGTTCTTCCGCTGGCTTAGTGGGCTAATGACACCACGACATAAGCCATCTTCGACTTAAGTGACTCACTGTAGCGATACGGGTGCAGCAGATAATGCGGCTTCAGTGTGTGAGCATCCACGCCCAGGTGATCCTGGGCAAACGCGCTCAGAGCTTCCGGCATTTCATCCCGCTTTTCTGCTTCCCAGAACAACAACACTTTGGGGGCTACAGGACGCTCCGGCCAGTGAAAATCCAGTTGCGGTGTCAACACCTGAGCCTGATCCCGAAATTGGTAGCGAAGATTACCCGCCATGTGGGCATTGGCCGCCACGATAATCCCGCGAGTAAACCCGGCTTGGCGCAAATCATCCGCCACAGTGGTAAACGGCAGATTGAGATCAGTAGATTTTTGAGTCCAGGCCGCTCCCGGAACCCTGAGCACCATCAACACCAAAATGCTGCTGGCCGCCACACCGACACACCCCAAGTGGAGACGACTACGCAAAGGACTCATGGCCGCAGCAGGAATCTGCGTGTACAACCACACCGGAAGCACCACCATGAAAGGGAATAGCCAGCGGGTTCTAATGTGGCCTGAATCGACGAAACTCATGCCCACCCACACGATGAGCAAGACCATCAAAAGATAACGAGTGAGGATTCGGGTTTCGGGTGTAGCCACTAGTTTCGGCCTTTCGGCTTGGCGAAATCCCCACACCAAACCCACAATCAACAGCAGCGGAGCAGTATAAGCGGCCACGGAAATGGCCAATTTGCTGGAAGGTATCAGCGAGTGATGGGCTGTCAATCCCAGTTTGACCATTCCTCTGGACAACTCAAGCTGATGATCCAGCATCCACAGACCGTGAGGCAGGTACATCAGGCTGGCCAGCAACCCGCTCAGCAGAATTCGCCTGTTGAGAAGGATCCGCCGTCCTTCACCCAGGCTCAACAAAGACAGCAACAGGGCGACCGCATGCACACTAAAATTGTATTTGGACAAAAATCCCAGCCCCATCACCAACCCAAACAGCCCATACATTCTAAGTGTGGGCTGTTGAAGCAGGTTCAAAACGACTAGCAGACTGGCAGGAACCCAACAGGCCACCAGCACGGTGTGGGTTAAATCGCGGGAAGCCTCCCAGGCAATGGGGGGCATTAACAGCAGAGAGAGGGCCGCCAGTACCGCCCGAGGTTCATCACCCAACACCCGCCGCGCCAACAAAAATGTCACGCCATACAAGGCACACAGACACAGATTCTTGGTCAGGGCGGTGATCAGAATCGACTCACCAAAAATGGCGAACAAGCCTTTGAGCAACCAGGTATACAAAGGTGGCTGACTGGAATAACCCCAATCCAGCCACTGCACAAACAGCCACTGCTCTGCTTCGTCCAGTTCCAAAGAATCAGAAAAACCAACCCGGAGAAACAAATGCAGTGAAAAGTACAGAGCTATCGCTAGACAAAACCCGGTTCCCGGGTTAATGGATCGCCCACCCACTGTCATCACTTATGTACCACTCCACGCTCACCACGAGTCAGAAAGCGTATGATTCTAGGGTCGTCGGATTCCTTGAGTAATTGATCCGGCGCACCCGTCGCCAGCATGGTTTTGCTGTCGGCATCCAGAAAAACCGAGTTGGTGCCTATCGCAAAAATACTGGCCAGTTCATGTGTGACGACGATGAGGGTGGCCCCCAGACTGTCCCTGAGTTGCAGGATCAGATCATCCAGCAAACGGGCACTGACCGGATCCAGACCAGCCGAAGGTTCGTCGAAGAACAGAATGTCGGGATCCAAAGCCATAGCCCGCGCCAATCCGGCTCGTTTTTGCATCCCACCGCCGATTTCAGAAGGGTAGTACGCTTCAAACCCAGCCAAACCCACCAAAGCCAGCTTATAGGACACCAGTTCGGCAATTTCCTTAGGTTTGAGCCGGGTAAATTCGGTCAGCGGCAAGGCAATATTTTCAGCCAGCGTCATGGAACTCCACAGCCCACCGCTTTGAAACAACACCCCCAGATTTCTAAAGATGCCACGCCGGGCCTTCTCATCTGCCTGCCAATAATCTTGACCACTGTACAAAACCTGGCCTTGCGTCGGCGGTTTAAGCCCGATCAGATGTTTGAGCAAGGTACTTTTGCCGCAACCGCTCCCACCCATGATGATGAAGACATCCCCGCGCTGCACATCAAAATTCAGATCGCGTTGTATCACGAACGAACCATAAGCCATGGTCAGTTGCCGCACAGCCAAAGGGGGCGGGATTAGCGGATTATCGTGTTCAGGCTTCAAAGGGATGGCCTATATACCCAGACGGTTGCAAATCAACGTGATGATGGAATCGGCCAGCACGATGTAAATAATGCTATCGACTACCGCACGGGTAGTGGCCTCTCCAACGGCTTGAGCACTCTGACCGCATTGCATACCCCGCATACAGCCAGCCAAAGCAATCAGCACCGCAAAACTCAGGCATTTGACCATTCCTATCCCGTAATCGTAGAGGTCTACAGCCCTGACGATTCCACTGTAGAACTGCACCAGGGAAATATCGAAAACCGTAGTGGCCACCAGCCACCCACCCACGATACCGACAAAAACCGCGTAAACACCCAATAAAGGCATCATCACGATCAAAGCCAGCAACCTGGGCAACACCAAAAATTCAACCGGCGCAATGCCTAAGGTTCTGAGCGAATCAATTTCGCTGTTGACATTCATAGTGCCCAACTGGGCCGCGTAAGCCGCACCGGTACGCCCCGCCATGATAATGGCCGTCATCAACGCCCCCATTTCTCTAGCCATTCCCAAGCCGACCAAATCGGCGATATAGATTTGCGCACCGAACATCGCCAATTGTGCCGCCCCTACGAAAGCCAGAATAAGCCCGACCAATAAGGAAATAAGTGTCACAATTGGAAAAGCTCCAGGGCCTGCGGCTTCCAGGGCAATCATGAAATCAATATGGCGAAACCGGGCACGATTCAAACCAAGGGCCACCAGAGCCAGGCAAATTTCTCCCGTAAACCGCACCAACGCGGCCAGATCATTCCACCCCGTGAGTACCTGTCGGCCTAACTGTTCCAACAGCCGTTGTTTCGTGTCAGAACGCCTGGCACCACTCCGTTCGGGCACGGCCTCAGCCAAAATCAGCAACCGACGCAAGCCATCTGGCAAACGGGTGCAATCCGGTTCCACTGACAGCGTGCGGCAGTGCCGAATGACCTGCAACACATAAGTCGGAAGCCTACTGTCCCATTCTCCGATATCCTCCGCCATAAAAACCACCGCGTGAACGCTTGGGCCGGACTTCATCTGATCAAAAAGAGCCTGACTATCAGGCAAATCGACAGGCTGATTCCAGCTACCAGAGAAACGGACTTCCAGTTCGCCCTCCAGTCCAAAGTGGTAACTGAGGCCAGGCGCAATCAAAGTGTTACATCCAAAGATGCTGGTGGTTGAATCAACTCAAACGTATTGCCATCCGGGTCACGACAAAACAAAGCCGGCCTACCTGAACGACTCAAACTATAGCCTACACCCTTTTCATCCAGTGCGGCCCGAATGCTGGCCAGATTGGTCACATGCACCGCAACATGCCGATCCATACCGCCATGTTCGGCCCGTCCCAAGGCAGGATCAGGGTTAGGTACGTTCAACAAATGAATTTGCTGATTACCGATGTCATACCAAACCCCATCAAATGGCAAGGCCGGTCTGGCATTACTCGGAGTCAAACCCAAAATCCCCTCGTAAAAACCACGAGACAGTTCCAGATTACTCGCAATCAGGGAAACGTGGTGCAAACCGGTTATCACATTACTCATCAAGATGACTCCGAAGTTACAGTTAAAGGTTCGGCACGCAAAACCAGGCATGCAGGATTACCATCATTATGAAACAGCCCCGGCCAACCATACCGGATAAAGGTTCTGATATTAATGTGATCCTGCCCATCAGGATGGCCCAATACATCCTCATAATAATAAGAACCAAACAGATGCAGGGTTTCCGCACTATTAAGGTTATGCAATCGGGCGAAATAAAACAACCGGCACGAACCTTCATTCATACCTGCCTCGTTAATATAGCAATCCTCACCTAAACCATTGCTAAAACGTACAGGATGATACTCATAATAAGCGTGTATGACACACAGGGTGTCACTAAAAGAAACGGGTATTCCCGCCCTGACTTTCGATATAAACTGTTCGAGGTAATGGTACATAACTTTCTGATAGATAAAAAACCGGATGCATTTTTAAAGTGTATGACCATCTGGAAACAAAACCGGCCAGGATAATCATATCAATTGGCAAAATCGAACACGCTTAGGTACGACTACCTATGGACACAGAAAATACTAAATGAAGAATGGACAAAGCCCTGCAGAGAGTGAGAAAATCAATGCAAACTCATTCAGGTTTAACCGGATGAGTAAATATCCTGCCTATCTAACCAACCCTGGAACTAAAACCGGCAAGGAACCGATTTAATGATTTCCTTTCTGGTAACAATAAAGTGGAGGCCATTATGATAAATACCCGTACAACTAATTATCTCTCAGCCCAAAAAGGGATAGTGGATCCCACCGTCAACGGAATGACCGTCTTTATCGTAGATGACGATGCCGCCATGCGTGAAACACTTGCCGTGCTTTTACATACGGAGGGTCACCACGTGGAGTGCTATGCTTCAGGTACTGACTTTCTTGATGCCTGGACTACCGAAAAGCGGGGATGCATGATACTCGACATCAATCTCCCTCAAATCTCTGGTCTGGATCTGCAACATAAACTTTCCGAGCAAGGCATAAAAATACCCATTATATTTTTGACTGGATTCGGAGATGTCCCCATGACCTCAGCGGCCTACAAAGCGGGGGCAATCAATTTCCTGGAAAAACCAATCCCCACAGATATACTCATTGAAGGCGTGAATGAAGCACTTGAACTTAGCAACCGCCTGTATCAAAATGAAATACGCCAAAATCAGGTCAATGCCTTATACAACCACCTGACCCCGCGAGAAAAAGAGATCATCGTGTTTCTGGCCAAGGGTTATTCTGCCAAACAAGTAGGCAGGGCACTGGGTATAAGTCACCGCACGGCAGAAATTCATCGCGCCCGCATTATGGAAAAACTAGGCGCACAATCACTGGCTGATTTAGTCGCCTTAGCCATACAAATGGGCGTACGCTGACTTCCATTTTAACCCATTTAATTACGGCATAACCATCATGTCCAACATCAGGCATTTAGTACCCCCGCAAGCCTGGGAAGCCTATCAACACACGCTCGATGCAATAATACTCGACGTACGCGACCCACTTGAATTCAAAATGATTGGCCATCCACCAGAAGCCATCAATATCCCATGGAAGTTCGCCCCCGACTGGAAAATCAACCCCAATTTTGCAGAACACATCAAACACCGCATACCCGACACAGAGAAAACCATATTAGTATTATGTCGCAGTGGCCAGCGATCCCTTGAAGCCGCACAAATTCTGGAACAGGAGGGATATAAAAACCTTATTAACATTAGCGAGGGTTTTGAGGGACCACTTAATGAAAACAAACAACGCGGCTATCAGGGGGGATGGCGTTATCACCAATTACCCTGGGAACAAAACTGATGCCCTGACATTCTCCTGCAACCAACAACTGCTATGGTGTCTTGTTTTTCGTTAGCGATCCGGACGCTCACCCCAAGAGGGAATAAACTCAACATGAACACCAGCGACATAACAGTAGTTGTACCCACACGTAACGAGGCCAGGAATATCCCATTATTCCTGGCGTCTCTACCAGAAACCTGTCATTTAATAGTCGTCGATACCAGTGACGACAACACCCCAGAGTTGATCCGGATTAACCGCCCCAATCGAACACGAATACTACGCCAGCAATCCAATATACCCGAGGCACGCCAGGCAGGAGCAGAGTTAGCGACCACCGAATGGCTGTTGTTCACCGATGCGGACGTAGTGTTTCCCACAGGCTACTTCAACTGTCTGAAATCGTACGACACTTATGACTGCATTTACGGTTCTAAATTGTCGACTACCCGCTACAAACAATATTACCGCTACTTTGCTTATGCGCAGCACTTATCTCATCGTATAGGAATACCAGCGGCTACGGGTTCCAACCTGCTGGTCAAGCGAAATATAGTATCCGATGTGGGTGGATTTGATCCAAACCTGGTTTGCAATGAAGATTCCGAATTAGTATGGCGAATTAAAAAAGCGGGATACACAGTATGCTACGCACCGGGGCTTGCAGTTCTGGCTACTGATCATCGTCGACTTGAACGGGGTTTATGTCGTAAAACCATACATTCATTGATGAGATGTAGCTTACTGTACTTTAATCTTATTCCGGAGAAATGGCGCGGGCGGGATTGGGGATATTGGTCTGAATCGAAAAATGACGACAGGCATCCAACTGAAAGTTAAAGACACCACAAACCAGAATGAGCAAGCAAAAAAAAAGGGGAACCAGCAGGTTCCCCTTTTTTATCTAGTCAACACTCCTGTCAACCAATTCAATATAAGCCATTGGGGCAGAATCCCCTGCCCTAAAACCACATTTAAGAATTCTTAAATAGCCACCAGGACGATCCTTAAATCGCGGGCCTAATTCGTCAAATAGCTTAACTACGGCACTTCTGTCTCTAATACGAGCAAAAGCCAATCGCCGAGCGGCCAGAGTATTACTCTTTGAAAGAGTAATCAAAGGCTCAACAAACATTCTCATTTCCTTTGCACGAGGCAGTGTAGTTTTTATTATTTCCTTATCAATCAAGGCAGTTGCCAAACCACGAAACAAAGCGTTCCGCTGGCCTGACTTCATGTTTAGTTTTCTACCACTATTACTATGTCTCATCGTTCAACCTCGGACATGCAGATTCAATCCCGACTAGAGATGAATTCAAACAAAGTCTTGTTATAAATCAGGTTTCGTTTAATTCCCGTTTCAAGCTTTCTGGGGGCCAGTTTTCAAGGCGCATACCTAAAGACAAACCCTTGGTACCCAGAACATCCTTGATTTCGGTAAGTGACTTTTTACCCAGATTAGGGGTTTTCAGCAAATCTGATTCACTACGCTGAATCAAATCACCGATATAAAAGATATTTTCCGCCTTGAGACAATTGGCCGAACGTACAGTCAACTCCAAATCATCAACCGGTCGTAAGAGCAATGGATCAAATTGAGGACGCTCTTCCACAACACCTGAAATTTCTTCACCTTCCAAGGCAATAAATACGGTTAAATGTTCACTGAGTATGGAAGCCGCCTGACGAACTGACTCTTCCGGTTCTATAGTGCCATTAGTCTCAATTTCCAGAATCAATCTATCTAGATTGGTTCTTTGCTCGACACGAGCATTCTCAACGGAATAAGAAACTCTACGGATAGGGCTGAAAGAAGCATCCAGTTGCAACGCACCAACTGTCAATTCGCTCATGGCAGTCTGTCGACCAAGAACTGATTGATAGCCTCTCCCTTTCTCCACTTTGAGTATCATATTTAACTGCCCGGCCTGAGTAAGGTTGGCAATTACCAGGTTTGGATTGATAATTTCCGTGTCATGCGTGGTTTCAATATCAGCTGCAGTGACCACACCCAAACCACTTTTCGCTATTCTTAATACAGCCTCATCCCCATGAGCCATTCTCACAGAAAGATTCTTCAGATTTAAAAGAATATCTATAACATCTTCCCTGACTCCCTCA
>JBPCSC010000261.1:0-6821 GCA_051007495.1 Methylococcaceae bacterium
TAGTGGCATATCGCCAGAGTGCGCTCGGCCACCGTCCAGTCACCCACATCAGGATGACTCGAATCCGCCACGGCGGCTTGTAAAAAAGCGGATACTGCGGTCTGCTCCAGGTGGCCGGGAATCTTTGCCAGCTCTACGCTCGTGCCGATTGATAGCTCTTTAAGCTGGATCGTAAGCCTTTTGCTGCGTAAAATCGGAAAATGGATCGACATTGAAAGTACCGCCTTGTGTAGGAATTTATACCTGAATTATCTACTCCCACCGCAATGCAAACCGCTTCTTTTTTCCCGCCCGTGCGGTCAGATGATGCTCTCCATATCGGCATCAAAAACGATGTACCACTCTCCGCTTGAGTCCAGGTTGTACCGGTCAGTGCCAATAAAATAGGTTTGCAAATACATATCCCTAAAATAGTCTGCTGCAATCAGGGTCTCGGCATCTGTGCCGCCCCGGTATTCGGCCTCTATGATGGGATCGGACTGGTCGCCGTAGTCTATCCCTTTACGGCGTAATACGGATTTCAATGCCCACCAATACGGCCCGTAATCCAGATACCGGCGCGGGTCTTTTGCGAGTCTTTGTGCGATTATCCCGCACCCAAAACCGAGCAGGTCGGATGTCCCGCGATTGGCCTGGAGGGATTGGGTTTTGTCTCGCGCCATCTGACGGATAACGGCGGCATCAAATTTGAGTTGCGTGTACATGGGGGGGGTATCTCTTTATACGGGTTGGACGAACAGCACGCCGTCAAGCTGAGGATTGTCTTTGATGAGGCTGCTCCAGGTCTTCATTTGCGTGCGCCACTGTTTGACGTTCCCGTCAAAAGTGATGGACGCGCCGGTTTTGGCGGCGTGTTTTTTGATGTCTTCCTTGTGCGGGTATGTGTTGCCTCCGATGTACACGCTGGCATTAGGGTCAGAGGGCGGCGACAGCTTGCCGCCCGGACGATAAACATCAAACACCTCATCTGCATAGGTTCCGACTTTAGTCAAAATGTGCGTGATGGTTTGTACTGAAACCCCGGTTTTTTCAGCGATTTCATCGGCCATATTCCTGAGCTTGTCGGCATCGGCGATTTTCCACGGCTGTCTGTCGCCCGGGAAGAATCGCGCCCACCCTTCTGGCGCGGCCCGCAAAACAGCATCTATTATCTGAGCTTTATCGTCTGCCACGCTTACGCCTTTGGCAATCTGATACAGCCGCTTTGCGGCCTCCGATTCATTTGCGTACACCGTGTCGCGCATCTTGCTTCTGATCTGGTCGGGCACGGTATCGAGCTGGCACCAAGGCAGTTGCTCGGCCAATCCACGCCTCACCGACTCCCACCGCTCCTGTAGCGTGTCGCCTTTTATGCCGGCTTGCACCGTTTCCGCAATCTTGCCTATCTCGTCAGCCAGTATGGCTTCCACTTCTTCTGGGCGCACCTGCAAGCCATGTGCAATGGCATATTCTCGATAAGCAGCCTGGCTTATCGCCCCCCGGAAATTGCCTTCTTCAACCACTACAGAACTGGATAGATAACATTGAGTATTCACCCATTTTTTGATGATGCTGGCCTGCTCTTGCGCGATGGCTTTTAAGCATGGGCTGGCCGTGTCGCTGGGCGGGACAGGATAAGGAAAGTAAGGAGCAGGCAGCTTTATGCTGGGGAAGGCAAATGACACAATCTTTTCGTTGCGCATTCGAGCCGCCACTTCAGGCACGAATGTCGAGTAGGTTTCGGCTTTTGTGCTATCAACCCCTTCATCCATCAGCCTGTCTTCAATTTCTGCCGCCTGGTCTATCGCGGCATCGTATCCGGCTGCTCCTGGATAGATCACTTGAGCGGATCCAAGCGAGTCAAGCTGATGAGAGGCTATCGCTCCCCAGCGTTTACGTTCATCAAAATATCTGTGGAGCCATGTAAATATGGCGTTATCACTGCCTCCGACCACAAACAACATGCCGTCGCTGCGTAAAAACACGCCGGGGAACAGAATGCCTGCCTCAGTTTCTATGTACTTGCCTTTCGCAACGGCATCGACTACTGATGCAGGCATGGCTCCAGGCTCGTTCTGTCGCAGCTTGAAATTGGCAATCGCCTCGTCTGTCATCGAGCGCGAAAAATCACACTCTGACTGCCATTCGCGGTACAGAGCAGAATCTGCCTTTATATCCCCCAGGCGATACTTGACCCTTGCCACCGCATCAGCGTCGTTCAAATTGATTTTTTTGCCGTACAAAGTCGCAGTAGCGTACTGCGTCATGGAAATCCCGGCCTCTATCAGCTGCTCTGCAATCGCTTGCCTTTTGGCCGTAAGATCGTCAATCGCGGCTTGAGCTTTTGGCGCTTTAGATACGCGGGGCTTGAGCTTGTCAATCTGCTCGCCCATGCGCCAGAACCGAACCAGCTTGTCAACCGCATACGACCTGACCTCATCAAAACGGCTTAAAAACTCGGTCTGTTTTTTGATCGTGTCGAGGTTTATGTTTTGCTTGTCAATAATTCCGGAAGCCCTGCGCTCGGCCTCTTGCAGCGCTACGGCATCCCGCACTTTTTGCATCCCGTCGGCATCCCCGATTGAGCTTATGAGTGCGTCCAACTCCTTGTTCGATAAGCCCCCCTCAATTTTAATGGAGTTGCCGTTACTGCCATTGAGCAATCCCGAAATCCATTCCCCTTTTTTGGATACCAGGGCGCGTTTTGACTCGTCAAACGTGCCGTCAGCATCGTAGTAATAGATAGACACTTTTGGCGTTTTATTGCCCTGGCGAACCCCGCGCCCGTTGCGCTGTACGAGAGAGTCCGGCGTCCAGCCTATCGTCAGGTGATGTATGGATTGGGTGCCGATTTGAAGATTGATACCGACTTCAGCCTTCTCGTTTGCGATGATGGTTCGGTATTTTTCGCCCGAGTTGAACCCCTCCTGCACGTCCATGATTTCATCCGGTTCGTTGTTGGTGCGTCCGGTGATAATGGCTATTTCGGCGGGAGAAACCCCGCATCGACGGCTTAAAATGCGGCGTATCTTGTTATGCAAGGGCAGAATGTCACAGAAAACGATTTGCTTGACTTTTGAGCTGAGCTTTCCGTCAGCGTCTACCCCTCGCGGATTGGCTTCCTCTTCGGTGAAGTTTTCTACCAGTGCGGCCAGCTTGGGCGGCACCGAAACGTCCAGGTTAAGCCCGGCTTTTTCCGCCATGTTCTCAAACACGGTTTGAGAGTCGCTGTCCATGGTATCTACTGCGATTCGCTCACCGGACAGGCTGGCCTCCACATAAATTTTGTATTCGTAACGAACGATATCCTCACCATCAGCACCCACGCTGGTGATTTCCTTTTTTTCCTTTATCCCGCCAGGCTGTGTCAGCGGGCCTGGCCGTGAGCGTTTTTCGGTGACTTTTTTGGCGTTGAACTGATCAATAACGCGCCGCGCCAGGTCAGCTTGATCAGGCTGAATCGTGTAAAAACTGCCCCGCCCGTCCAGTTCAGGATCCGCTATAAGCAAAGCCATTTTGTTGAGCAGGTTGAACGGGTGAGCAATCAACTCCATAGGCTCGCCAAAATGCTCCATAACGGACAGCATGGCGCTCTGGCTGCCCCTCGTCACACTGTTTTTTTTGAGCGTATCTGCCGCGAAGCGATAGGCTTCTTTGTACTCCTGTAGCCGCGCCAACACCTCGCCCGGCAAAGCGATTGAGCTTTGCTGGCTGTCTTCATCCGGCATGATGATCTGACCGCCTACCGTGCTTACATCTTCAATGGTGGCGTTTTCAGTGATCACTTTGCGCAGCAAGGAGACGTTTTGCAAGCCTTGAAAAACATCAATAGAGCGTTCAATGCCGTCTATTGTGACGTCTTCCTCGTTTTCCTTTTGACAAAAGGATCCCATGAAGTGATCGGAACCATGAATGTCCAAGCAGCTTTCATTTACCCGGTCGCGACCAACAGAAAGCGACAGCATCGAGTAAATTTCGAGCGGGCTATTCGTAATGGGAGTCGCCGTCAGCAGCAACACGCCGTCATTTGTTGGGCTGATGCGGCGGATGTACCAGCACTTGGCTTGTGCATCCATGCCGCGATTGGAGGCCGGGCTTAGGCTGAGGTATTTCGCGCCTTTGAACTCGCTTACCTCGGCTGAGTTTTTGAAATTGTGCGCCTCATCAATAACGATTGAGTCAATTCCCATGTCTTCCAAAAAGGGTGCCGACCCGGTTTTAGCGGATAAGCGGTCAGCCAGGCTTGCCTTGCTGGAATTGGCCCGCTCATCCTTGGCTTTATCGTTTGACGCGGAAAAGCTGAAGTCAGTAAAGCCAAGATACGTGATGTATCTCTCGATAGTCTCTGATTTGAGTCTTATCCGCTCAAAAGCCTCATAAGATAAAAAGATTTTGCTGTGGCGATTTTCCAGTACCGACAACAGGTCAGCATCGTAATACTGGGACGACACTATAGGCTTGCCGTTTTTGCCGGATCGTAGCCCGATGTACAGGCAGTCGTCCGTGTTGCTGTACGCCTTTTCAGCCTCTTTTCGCCAGTTTGAAACGACCGAGTTAGGCACTACAAACAAGGTTTTTTTCTTGATGCCTAGTGCTTGCACATACTGCACGCTGGCAAGTGATGTAAACGTCTTGCCTAGGCCCACATTAAAGCCGTTAATGCCTTCAAAACCCCGGCCCATTTGCCGCACAAACGCATTTTGATACGCGTGCAGTTTAAGGTCTGGATTAAGGCCCGGTATGGGCAGTGCCGTATGGTCTTTGGTGGGCCGAAATCTGAGGGTATCGGGATTGGAGGCCGCCTGCTGCAATCGCGCCATAATCGCCGGATTGGCTTTTACGTAAGTGTCAAACTGTTCATTGGCCCGGTTGATCTTGTCACGCAAAAATTTGATGGCCTGCTTTTTACCCATATTGAGCTTTACTCCGCCCAAGGTAATGGAGCCATGTTGCAGGTAGTGCCCGATTCGGTTGGTCAGTTTGTCTTCATCGGATAAATTGCTGCCCTTCACATCTATATCAACGACCCGCTTACCGGTTTTTTCATCAAAAATAACCGCTGCACTGGGGTGAACGAACCGCCGCATGAATTCCGCCAGCTCGTCCGGCGTCACGTAGGGCGAAAACATGTTGTACGTGAACTCTTTAGGATCTGGCACGTTGACGAACTGAGCAGCTTCCAGCTTTTGTCGCAGCAGCTTGGCTTTTACTGTGTCGTCATGCGCATCCGCTATCTGCTGATCGAGCAAGCGCATCAACTCTCCGTAACTGCCCGTATAAAAATCGCCCACCTTGGTGCATGAAATGCCATCCGCGTCTATGCACCAGTCGCTGGACTCAAAAGGGTCGAATGATTCGCCATAAATCGCCTTGGCCCGATCTATCGAAACCCATCTGCTTCTCGTCTGATACCGGTACCGTTCAAATTGCTCATCCGCCGTTTCAGGGTTCTGTTGTTTAGCGGACTCTTGCCGTACGTTGCCCATCCAGACCGCCGAAAACCCGCTTTTTTTGTCGTATATCGTGGTCAGTCGGCCTAGTGCGTCTTTAAGCTCTCCCGTGATTGCACCGGTTTTTTTCTTGGCCGTAGGCCATGCCTTTACGATGGCATTCGACAGGTCGCTAAATTCGTTTAGCAAGTTGGCTGAGGGGTCTTCCCCGAGCCGCTCTGACATGATTTGCTGCGCGGCCAGGGCGGTTACGCCAGCCTTCCAGTACTTTTCCTGGTCGCCGTCATCCAGGGCCATTACCGTGGCAGCGGTTTGACGCAACCAACCGGGGGTGTTGAGCGATTGCGCCGTATCATCAAGATGCCGCACCAAGGTCGCGGCTTCTTTCCAGTCAATCTTGTTCTCAAAGGCGCTGTAAGGGTCTTTGAGTTTGCCGAGCAAGGCCAGCGCAGCATTGTCAGAATCGCTCTTTTCAATGGGGATCCACTGCCCGTCCTGGTACTGCAAGGTTTCGCCAGCCTGGGCGATAGTGTCGCCGTTTTGGTAGAGAATGGGCTGCGTTTCTGTGGTGTCGAGCAGGCTCCAATTTATGCGAGAACCCGCCTCGAACTTGCGTAGCATCTTGCCTATTTCGCCCACCGGATGCTTAGTGATGACGCGGTCAACCGGCCTGAAGTCTTCAGGGTTTTTGGGTACAAAGTCGCCCAACACATACCGCTTGCCGTCCCCGAGGAAATACGCCCCGTCAATAAATTCTTGCCATTGCACGTTGGCCTGAACCAATACGTCAGGGTTTTCTGACCGAAGCTCCTTGATTTTTTCAAGCGCGGCCTCCCCGTGCTTTCTAAACACGATTACGTCGGTAATGGTGTCGGCATCAGCGGCACCGAACACTTCGTTAGGCAGGCGGTATGCGCCCATAAATTCCGCCATGTAACTGGCCCGAACCCTCAGTTTTTTCTCTGGTGCTTCTTTCCCGGACACGCATCGAGGCGGGGTGATGAATATCGCCAGTCCGCCGGGCTTGAGCTTTTCCAGGCTGCGTAAAATGAAGTAGTTCTGTATGGGTTCTTTGCGGTACCGCTTATCTAGTAGCTGATTACCGCCCCGGTCAGCCACTTCACCGAACGGGACATTGGAGATCACGCAATCGTATGTTTCATCCGGGGTAGCGGCTGCTACGCGCTCAAATGGCGACACCGTGGCTTTATAGCCAGGTGCGTTGTTGATGAGTCCGTTGATGCGGCCTGATGTGGCATTTAGCTCCACTGCGTCAACGACGGCATTAAGTGGGGCGGTAGCCCCAAAAATACCCACGCCAGAACACGGGTCCAGTACTTTTCCGCCCGAAAATCCTAGCTCCTTTGCCAAGTCCCACATGCCTTCGGCTAT
>JBPCSC010000262.1:0-2445 GCA_051007495.1 Methylococcaceae bacterium
CTGGTTCCTTTTGTACTGATTGGGCATTCAAAGCTGTTTAACGCCTGGAATGAACACACCATACGGCCTTTTCTGGAGCATTGCCTGAAAAACCAGCACAGACTCTGTTTCAATACCGTGCAGAATCTTTCTGTAGAACTCGATCGTATGGTATTAAATCAAAGGCTTTGACAGGGTTTATGGCCGACATTACAATCAACATGCACTTCAAAAATGGTGTCAATACAGGACTGTAGCCATCCGTGGTTAAAACCCTGCTCGCCCTGAAGTTAAATTACTCAGCGGAAAGACTTTTTTATAATAGGGATTATCATCAACATGGAACTCTCCATTATTATTGTAAACTGGAATGGCGGAAAGTATATTCCAGCCTGTCTTGATTCTATTAAGAAAACCGGTTTCAATGTCGAATATGAAACCATTGTAGTGGATAACGCCTCGGATGATGGCAGCCCTGATTTTATTCGCACTCACTATCCTGACACACAACTCATAGCCAATAGCACCAATTTGGGATTTGCCGCTGCCAATAATATGGGAATGGCATTGGCTCATGGGCGATATTTCTGCCTTATCAATCCGGATGTCATAGTCAAACCCGATTGCCTTAAAGTATTAAATACCTATATGAACTGCAACCCGGACACAGGCATTGCAGGGCCACGAATACTGAATACCGATCATACCTGTCAAAAATCCACTACCCAGCATCCTGGGGTTCTGGATAGCTGGCTGTGTGCCTTTTTTTTGCACCGAATAATGGCCCAAACCAATGATCATTCGTTTATACGTGAAGTACCGGTTTTATACGGCATGTTCTGGATTATATCCCGCTCGGCCTGGTTACAGGTGGGTGGTCTGGATGAACGGTTTTTCATGTATGGTGAAGACCTGGACTGGTGCAAGCGATTCAGCGACCACGGCTTCAGGGTCGTTCATGTACCTTATGCCACGGCGATTCACGCAGGCGGGGGTTGTTCGCGTCGGGTTCCCATCAAAATGGCTATACAGATACGCCGGTCAAGAATACTTTATTTTATTAAACATCACGGCGTTATTACCGGTTTGATTGACTGGTCAGGTTTGATGGCAGAATCATTCATTCGCATACTATTTGGCATTCTGTTACTGCCGTTTCACCTGGGTAGTTTATCCTGGATAAGCGCGTATATTATCCGCCATGGTGCCTGCCTGGAATGGCTGGTTCGTAAAGGGTTTTTGCTGGCAATTCAACGGCCATACAAGGAGAGATCTGGCGCGTGAGAAACCACTTACACCTTTTACTGTCCGGGTTGATGAGAATAGCTCAACCCCTGGTAAACTGGCACTATCGCGGGCAAAAGTTTATATGTCCTCTGTGCCACGGTCATTTTGGATCATTCAAGCCTTATGGAAAAAAAATTGAACTGGCAAAACATTATAAGCTGATTTCAATGGGGTATCGTCAACACGCAGTATGTCCGTGTTGCGGCAGCAAGGAACGCGAAAGGGCTATCGCCTTGTTTTTGGCCAGGCGCATGATCTGGCTAAGAAAGAAACCGCGCCCCGTGTTGCACATCGCCCCGGAAATGGCTTTAGGTCAATATCTGTCGCGGTTAACCAAACCCTATTATGTATCCGGAGACAAGCTACCCTCCCGATCGCCACGTCCGGCCATGCATCAGATGGACATAACCCATATTCCGTATCCGGATGAATCGTTTGATTTTATTATCTGCAATCATGTTCTGGAACATATCCCCGATGACAGTAAAGCCATACGTGAACTCCACCGGGTATTAACACCGGGTGGTTTTGCCATAATACAAATACCTTATGCACGAAATCTGAAGGAAACTCTGGAAGACGGTTACTCAACCCCGAACGATCGCTTACGTCATTATGGACAAAAGGATCATGTTCGTTTGTATGGAATGGATTATTCCAGGCGTTTGCGCCACTGTGGTTTTGATCTTGAGGACGACACCATGTATCAGCGTTTTGGTCATGATTTGGTCAACGTGTCGGGATTGATAGCCGATGAAAAACTGTTTGTGGCCACTAAACCCATGCTGATGGAAGCGTTATGAATAGTCCTGAATACGCGGTAATCACTCCTGCCCGGAACGAGGAAGCCCATATCGGCAGGCTGATTGAATCAGTGGCCAGTCAATCTCTATTACCCAAAATTCATGTTATCGTCAGTGATGGTTCAACGGATCAAACTGAAGCCATAATCCACCACTATCTACCAAAACTGGATTATCTGCATCTGATTACCCGTCATCACGATGGAAAACTCGGTTTTGGTTCCAAGGCGGCGGCATTTAATATGGGATGGCAGATGGTCAGGAGATATAACCCTGGGTTTATAGTTAATCTGGATGCCGATGTCGCGCCAGATGCCCATTATTTTACCGATATATTCTTGCGGTTCGCCCTGGAACCCCGCCTGGGTTTAGCCGG
>JBPCSC010000263.1:0-11683 GCA_051007495.1 Methylococcaceae bacterium
GGCCTTTGGCGTATTCAGGCCCCCCCAGTGGACTATAAGCCACATATATTTTTCCGGATGTGGGTACAAAAAGTGGGGATAGCAAATTGCATGTAGAAACATTCTTACCATCAAGAAAAATTTTGACTGATAAATTATTGATGATGACGGATAAGTGTTGCCATTTATTTATAGTTGGGGTGATTGTTGGGCAATCAATGGCAGTATTTACTCCCGCTACAAAAAGCACTGTAACTACCGACGTGTTGTTGTAGAATTCTATTGCCCACCCCCAGTTTGAGGAATCGTCGTATTTTTGGACTACCGGGAAATATCGTTCAGGATTGTAAATCCATCCATCGTTGGCTAGTCTTTGTATATTTATCCACGCACTGAGCGTAAACTGTTGGGATTTTTCAAAATCTGAGAAGATGTTTCCCTTATCTATTAAAAGGTAATCATCTACCCCATTGAATTGAAATGCCTTTCCCACTTTGCCGGTAGTGCAGACCGGAGTACCTCGAATTACTCCATCAAGTTTATGGCCAGAAGTATCACTCACATCACAATGATCTTGTGACCAATAAGCCACCAACCCATCCTGCAACCCCGCATTAGCCATGCCGCTGAACGCTACTACACCCACCATTCCTAATACCTTTATTTTCAACATATACATACTCTCCAAAGTCTTTAAATCTAGCTTAACATGGAACTATACCCGACAAACTTTTTTGACTGTCTTGACAGTTTAATTCAAGGCAGGCAGGGGCTCAGGTGATAGCACCCGGTCTGGTAAAGGCCGCCGTATTGCCTCTCATTTTTTCGACAAAAGCACAGACCGGGGAGCTGTGAGGCCATCCTGCCATGTCACTCACCATCCGCCACGCCACCAACACCGTCCATCTCAAAACCGGCAAAAACGAAGCGGCAGTTTACCCACATACTCAGGCAAAATTAAGGGTTTGCCGCGTCCTTTTCCTGACAGTAAACCGAATCCGTTGGTGCGAAGAGCGGACCCGGAAGGACTCGACCGCTGCGCCATATACCCCGATCAACCCGTCAAATATCCCGATAAGGGCCTGGCCATTCGCCCTTTGTGTGCGTTAATTTCCTTGTACCATGCCGGTACTCGGGCCATCCATCGACAAGGCATGGGGCTTGCTCAGTAGGGGTTCCCCAATCCGAACGAGTCCCGACACCCTCCATGTATCCCTCATTACGATCACTGATTCCTCTGACCGGCGTTTGTCTGGGGTGGTGGGCCGTTCTGGTATCCGCACATCCACAACCCGATCAGGAAGCGGGAGACGAGGCTATTCAGGTTATGCCTGAAGTTGCTGTGGAAGGCCGGGCCACCCGCCTCATCGGCGTTACCGATTCCGCCTCACAAGGTGTAGTAGGCCAGCCTGAATTCAAATACCGGCCCCTGTCACGGGTGGGTGAACTCGTGGAAGTGGTTCCGGGTACTTTGGCGACCCAGCACAGTGGTTCCGGGAAAGCCAATCAGTTTTTTCTCAGAGGGTTTAATCTGGATCATGGCACCGATTTCACGACTTACCTGGACGGTATTCCGCTGAATATGCCTAGCCACGCACATGGCCAGGGCTATCTTGATTTGAATAGCGTAATACCTGAACTGGTCGACACGGTGGAATTTGGCAAAGGGCCTTACCATGCCGATCAGGGCGATTTTTCCTCGGCGGGGTATGCCAAAAGTCATAGCCAACATCGTTTGCCACAGGGCTTCGTCAATTTTACAGGTGGCGAGTACGACTATTACCGGGGAGTAGCGGCCAACTCCAGTCGTGTCGGCACGGGTGAGTTGCTGTACGGGGGGGAAGTCAATTTTTTCGACGGGCCATGGCAACAGGCAGAAGATCTAAACAAATATAACGGGCTGATACGGTACACCGTGGATGAAGACAATCGCGGACTGGCCATAGATGGCAAGGCGTATCACTCCCTTTGGAATGCCACCAACCAAATTCCACAACGGGCCGTGGATAACGGCATTATGGGTTTGCATGACACATGGGATGCCTCCGATGGTGGCGAAACCCACCGGTATAGCCTGGGGATCAACGCCTGGAGTCGTGGGGATAATTATCGGAACTCGGCCAATATCTATGGTGTTTATACCGATCTGGATCTCTACTCCAATTTCACCGGTTTTTTGGATGATCCCGTTAACGGCGACCAAATCCAGCAAAAAGAACGTCGCTGGATGGGTGGAGGGCAGGCAGAACAAACCTGGTTCAACCAGTGGTTTGGCCTGGATGTGGACAACACCGCAGGCGTGCAGGTACGGCATGATCGCCTGGATGGCTTGGGTTTAAACCACACCCGCGACCGAGAATTGCTGGCTCGCCGCACCCTGCATGATCTGGACGAAACCACGTTTGGATTCTTTCTACGCAACCAGGCGCATTGGTTGTCCTGGTTTCGCACCGTCGCCGGGGTACGCAGTGACACGTTTGTATTCGATGTCAACGACCGACTGGATGCACGCAATTCAGGTAGCCGTTCCACTTCGCTGGTCACGCCCAAGCTGAGCCTGATTTTTGGCCCCTGGTATGACTCGGAATTGTTCGTCAATCTGGGGTATGGCTTCCATTCAAACGATGCCCGTGGGGTGACCCAGCATTTTGACGCGGACGGCAACCCGGTTGATTCAGTGTCTCCGGTTGCCAAAACCCGTGGTGCGGAGGTTGGCTTGCGGTCTCAATACTTTGCTGGTGTGAACACGACCCTGGCTTTTTGGTGGCTACGCTCAGGACAGGAACTGGTCTTCGTGGGCGATGCCGGCACCACCGAACCCACCGGCAAAAGTGAACGCTACGGTGTGGAGTGGACCAACTACATCAAACCTCTGGATTGGCTGACACTGGATGCCGATCTGGCCTTCACCTCGGCCCACTACCTGGATGAGCCCCGTTCAGCCCATCACATTCCCAATTCGGTCGGTCGGGTCATCAGTGCCGGGGCCGTGGCCGAATTACCGTATGAACTCTACCTGACCCTCAGGCTGCGTCATTTTGGCGAAGTCCCTCTGAACGAAAACCGTACCGCCACAATGGGAGACACCACGCAGGTCAACCTGGGGGCCGGTTATCGTTATCGGCAGTTCAAATTGCAGGCGGATGTACTCAATTTGCTGGATTCGAAACAGAACGACATCGCCTATTACTACACCTCTCGTCTGTCGGATGAACCCACCGGCGGCGTGGATGGCATTCTTAAACACCCGGTCATGCCCCGCATGGTGCGACTCACGGCCGGCATTAACTTTTGAAACGAATCAACATGAATAACACCCCTGCACCCGGACGCACTCTGAGGCTGAAAGCCAGAATCCGGCGGGTACAAATACTATTGAGCAAAACCCCGCTAAAACCTTTAGTGCCGATTTTGAAAACCACCCGGTTTGGGGTTTTGATTGTGCTTGCCGTGCTGGCAGGTCTGGTGGCGATTCTAGCCACCCCCAAGAGCGATGGAACCCTGTTGGGTAATTACACGATGAGACCTCCCGGCTGGGAAGCAAACAAAGGTAAGTAACCTGAGCTTAAAACCCGAAGAGCAAGGTATTTGCAGCATGAATGGCGGGATATGGCACACCCGGAAAGACCTATGTATAACCGGCAATACCAGGATGTGTCCATATAGTTGAAGCTCAGGTTATGGCATACTCATTGCCATATAGTGGGTGCGGTACTTTAATATAACTGGCGTGTCACGCTCGGACGGACAAACAATAGTTTTCAAGGTATCGGTTTTTTTAACAACACGTACTATGTGGAGCACTCAATGAAGGGTAATCTTTCCCGTATTTTTGCAATTGCGATTCTAGGCACAATCAGCACTGTGAGTTTTGCCGGTGGCCGTTATGCCAATCCTCCTGTAGGCATGGTTGAATCTTTCCAGTTATGCGTCAAAGCCCTGGATGCTGCCAAGGCCGGTGATTCGGCCACGGCTCTGGAAAGTGCCAAACAGGCTCGTAAAATTTCTCTGGCTTCCTACAAGGAACTCAGCACCATGCCCATGGAAATTGCTTCCAGCACCAGCAAAAAGGCAATTAACGCACTGGAGGCAGGCGATGTGGCAGGTGCCATCAGTGAAATGGAGCACTGCAAAGAGAAACTTACTACCGAAATTGATTACTACAAATCGGAAGGTAAACTGTAAGCGTAGGGTTAATACCCTGCTGTGAAGGTTTCGGCTTCCTTCCCGGGATGAGACACCTTAATACCTGTAAATCAGGCAGGTAAACCAGGTTTCCATCCCGGAAGGAGGTTTTTATGACTCGAATCATTCCCTATTTACGGCCGTCATGATGATTCCACGTCCTGGACTGATCTGGCTAATTCTTTTATTCGCGCCAATACTGTCTGCGGAAGATCAGATCTTCCATGCTGAATTTGAAGGACTCCGTGTGTTGCAGGGTATTTCCCTGGTATTCCAGGACAAAATACTGCATGCAGTGGTTCAGGGATTATGGAACCAGCGCACACACCCGGAACTGTTTTACCTGACATCTCCCGACGGCGGGATACACTGGAAGAGCATATCCCGTCTCTCTCAAGTTAATGATTCTCCCATCATTTCCAAAGGCTTCGATTCGGTGCGACTGGCCGTGCGCGGAAACCGGCGTGCTGTGGTCTGGCGTAGCCAGGCTGATATTCCCGGCACGGGTATTTTGAGCGTGGCGTATTCGGTTAATGATGGAACAACCTGGCAGCGCGGGGAAAATCCGGCCACAGGAGACACCAGCCATAATCAATCCTACCCCGATCTGGCGTTGGATCATCGCGGCATAACCCACTTGGTGTGGCTAGATGACCGCGAAGAAAAAGGCAATTCTCAAGGCTTGCGCTACGCCGAATCACGCGATAACGGGAAACACTGGTTGCCCGAAATCACCCTGGATGACGCTACCTGCACCTGTTGCTGGACGCGACTGGCCCTGCTGCACGATCAAACCCCTGCTGTCCTTTACCGGGGCAGCGAACCACACGACATGAAGCTAATCATGAAACCGCGAAGGCCAGGCAGATGGATGCCGGCCTCAGTGGTGGGTCAGTTTGGCTGGCATTTTTCGGGTTGTCCGCACTGCGGTGGCGATGTGGCGGACGCGCCTACTCCTGCTGTGCAGCTATTGCACAGTGTGGTGTGGACAGGCAAGGAAGGAAGTGCCGGATTATATTATCTGCGCTCAGTCGATGGCGGACACCACTGGTCAAAAGGTTTGCGCCTGGCCGGACAAAATAGTGCCCATCCAGGTCTGGCAATACGGGATAAAGTGCGACTGGGGCTTATATTCTCTGAAGGCTCATGGGGGAAACAAACCCTCAAATTCATGCACTCAAATAATGCCGGGCAGACCTGGAGTCAAGCCATCCAGATAAGCCAGTCGGATACTCATGCCGAATATCCGCACATACTCTCTACAGATACGGGATATTCGATATTCTGGACTGAAAAAACCGCTGATGATCCACCCAGGCTGGCATTAAAGAAAATACCTCTGCAAAAGCAATAAAACAATCATGATGATACGCATTAAAAAACACCTGGGTATAGTCGTGTTCGGGCTGATGGCGTCGTCTGTTCCTGCCTCGGATATTCCTGAACCAGTCATCACAACCACATCGGGTCAAAATCCATTTTCACTCCCTTCATTGTCCAGTCTGGCCACAGTACAGGTTGCCCACGCCATACTGGTAAAAGCCATACCCGAAAAGGAATCCACGCTGACGGACATACCTGAAGAAATACTGCTGACCTTCAACGAGGGCGTAGGCACGGAATACCTGGCCCTGGCCGTTTCCGATCCCACCGGGCAACGAGTAGACAAACACGATGCCCATCTGGACTTTACCGATCACTCACACCTGCGTGCCCGCGTGGAAAAACTCAAGACCGGGCGGTATACCGTTCGTTACAGGGTATTATCTGCAGACGGCCATGTGGTGAGTGGAAAATACTTTTTCGAGATCAAATAAACCTGGAGCGAAAAACCATGTCATCAATCAATAAACCAATCCTGGCCCTGCTGTTATGGTGTATGACACTGACTACCGGCTGGGCCGCAACGCCACCCCGCGACAAGAGTAATGGCCAGCAAATGTACTCGGGTGCGTCCATGAGTTGCCTTATGGCAAATGATTTTTATGCTGTGCATTTCACGGCTTTACAGCACGGTCGCCAGAATGACGAACACTCCGAGTTCATCAAATACTGCCAGGAGATACCGGCTACCGGTAAAACCTATCTTACGGTCGATTTGCTGGACAGGGAATCACGCAAACTGGATATAAGTCTGCGGATTATTGAGGAGGAATACAGTGCTGACGGCAAAACCTATAAAACCCTGACAACACTAAAAGAAACGCCGCCCAGAATTTATAAAAATGGCGTGGCTGATGTTCATGCTGATCTGGATCATCCGGGGCATTATGCGTTGATGGTGACGTTTGGAGACGAGAATGAAGCCACAGAAGATGACCGTATGCGTATCCCTTTTAGTGTGGGTTTACCCAGTCCTGGTAACCCAAAAATAAACATGGGTATGGTTGCCACCCTTGCGGTCATTGGTTTCATGGCCGCGCTTCTGGTGGCCGGTTACCGCTCGCTGTATCCAGGCAAAGCAGAAAACACACTCAAAACCTTGCTTGGACGGCAATCCAAATCGGTGTGATTTGAACCGAGGGTAATGTCAATCACCCGACAGGCAGGCAATACTCCCAAAACACAGGACAAAAAAAACCGGAGACAGACCCTCCCGCCAAGAACGAATGGGGGAGGTCTGTCGCCGGTGTTGAACGTCGAGGCTTAATGCACGACTTGATAAGGCATCACTCATGCCATCATCACCAATGCCCGGCTCAGGCCGGTTCGAGAACAACTGGCTGTCCGTGGGCGGGCAGCGGCCTGGTCATCTCCCATAATCACTGGGCCATATCCCCGCTCTTGAACGCTTGCTGTGTTAGGATTGCGTTGAAACTTGCACCCGCACGCCCACCCACCCGCCCTTATGTGGCGGTACGGCGAACGCTTGCTTTACTTAATCCCGGACGAGGACACACGACATGAGCGACAAAGAAATTACAGAATCCATCTACAACCTGCGCCTGGCTATACAGAACCTGGCCGGTGATCACCCGAAAGCCGGTGAGGCCCTGGAAGATATGCTGAGTCAACTGGAAGAGAAGCTGGAATCCAGCAGCGAGGAGGGTCATCTGCACCTGGTGGATGACATGAAAGGCGCGCTGACTGAGTTTGAGGTTGAGCATCCCGCCATCACGGCCACCCTGAATCAACTGATGGTCACTCTGGGAGGCATGGGCATTTAACCGGCACTCAGTAGGCTGGCTTGTGTCCGCTGCCCGTTGCGGGCAGCGCATCAAGGAATGATTGCAACTCTGTGGCCAGATGGGCTTTGACACTTAGAGATCGGCCGGTATGGGGGTGGATGAACGTAGCCTCCAAAGCGTGCAAAAACAATCGTTTCAGGCCCATTTGGCGGAAATCCCGATTGAGACGCTCGTCACCGTAGCGTTCGTCACCGGCAATCGGGTGGCCTAGCACCTGGGCGTGAACCCGTATCTGATGTGTACGTCCGGTCACGGGGCGTGCTTCTACCAATGTGGCTCCGGCATGGCGAGACAATCGCCTGAACTCGGTAATGGCTTTCTTGCCATCCCGGGCCACCCTCACCACCCGTTCGCCGCTCTTGAGCGTGTTCTTTTCCAGCGGCGCGTCAACGCGCCAATGCTTTCTGGCCCATTCGCCCGATAACAAGGCCCAATACACTTTGCTGATTTGATCGTCCCTGAACTGGCTGTGCAGGCTGGCCAGGGCCGATCGCTTTTTGGCGATGAGCAAGCACCCCGAAGTATCCCGATCCAGCCGATGCGCCAATTCCAGAAAACGGGCCTCAGGTCGCATCGCCCTGAGCCCTTCTATCACCCCATAACTCAAACCACTGCCCCCATGCACGGCCATACCGCAGGGTTTGTCGAGTACCAGGATGTGGTCATCCTCAAGCAGGATGCGGGGTTCCAGCCACTCACGCAGGGAATCGCCGGGTATGGGCACGGTTTCCGGTGATGAGCAGCGAATGGGGGGGATACGCAGTATGTCGCCGGCTTCCAGGCGGTCTTCTGCCTTCACCCGGCCACCATTACGCCGGACTTCACCGGTACGCAATATGCGATAAACGTGGCTTTTAGGGACTCCCTTAAGCCGGGTAAACAGGAAATTGTCGATACGCTGACCGGCAGATTCGGGTTCGACCAGTATTTTCTGGACATTGGAAATCGGGGTATTGTCATTCATGGCGTAGTACGGGTCGTTTCTTGTGCAAAATTGATGGTTTTGTTCAACATTGTTATAGTGTATGCGTTTAGTCTATCCCGCTTCGGGGTGACGGTATCCACATAAATGCCAGGTTTTCCTCTCCTCGGACAGGATTGTGGCTCCGCTCAGAAGGCAAGGCCCTCACCGGATGCCATGACAGAAGCAGAATTTCCCAAACGATACGCCATACGCTCAGTCCGGATTGACCTCAACCGGTCACCGCTCCGGTCGCGTGTCTGATTTTCTGGCTCGCGCTATCAGGGCGGGTGCGGGTCATTCCACGCAAAGACTGAACGAACACCCGTGCCAGACCGCCCCCATCGGTCTACACACGACGGAATCGCAGCGGCGGTTCTAAAGAACAAATCCAGGTTATTCGCTCGACCTCAAAAGGAGCGACAGTGGCGTAGGCCAACATAAGGCACGCTACAGGCGTTGTACAGGAAAATCACAGCAGGAGACCTCCGCGCCACGCGCCATCGCCCACTGAATCATACCGGCGGTACAGCGGCATAGAACCACTGTACGCCATAAAACGAACTCGCATCAGGATAAATAAAATGAGAAGAATGTTGATAAATGCCACGCAACCGGAAGAACTCCGGGTCGCGCTGGTAGATGGACAGAAACTATACGACTTCGACATAGAAATCCCCTCGCGGGAACAAAAGAAAGCCAACATCTACAAGGGAATCATCACAAGAGTAGAACCCAGCCTGGAAGCGGCTTTCATCAATTACGGCTCGGATCGACATGGTTTTCTGCCGTTCAAGGAAATAACCCCCAACTACCTGGGTCACGCACTGGAAGAAGAGTACAGCCGGCGTGACATCAAGGATTTACTCAAAGAAGGCCGGGAAATTCTGGTCCAGGTAGAAAAGGAAGAGCGTGGCAACAAGGGCGCGGCCTTGACCACCTACGTCAGCCTGGCCGGAAGTTATCTGGTGCTCATGCCCAACAACCCCAAGGCGGGTGGAATTTCCCGCCGCATTGAGGGCGATATCCGGGCCGACATGCGTGAAGTGATGGCTCATCTGGAAATCCCCGACGGCATGGGGCTTATTGTGCGCACCGCAGGCGGTGGCAAATCGGTTGAAGAATTACAGTGGGATTTAAACTATCTGCTGCAATTGTGGGAGGTCATTGAACGATCCGCCCAGGAAAAACCAGCCCCGGTTCTGGTATTTCAAGAGAGCAACGTCATCATTCGCGCCCTGCGGGATCATCTACGCAGCGACATCGACGAAATTCTGATCGACCATTCCCCCACCTTCAAAATGGTTCGCAGCTTTCTGCAGCAAGTGATGCCGCAGTTTCTGAACAAGGCCAAACTCTACCAGGACACGGTTCCACTATTCAGTCGCTATCAAATCGAGAGCCAGATCGAAATGGCCTACAGCCGTGAAGTGCCTCTGCCTTCCGGCGGGGCCATTGTGATCGACCCCAGCGAAGCCCTGACCGCCATAGACATCAACTCCGCCCGCGCCACCAAAGGCGGTGACATCGAAGAAACCGCGCTAAACACCAACCTTGAAGCCGCCGACGAGATCGCCAGACAAATGCGTCTGCGTGATCTGGGTGGTTTGTTCGTGATTGATTTCATCGACATGATGGCGGCCCGCAATCAACGCGCTGTGGAAAACCGCTTGCGTGATGCCGTCAAGATGGATCGCGCACGTATCCAGATCGGGCGCATTTCCCGTTTTGGTCTGATGGAAATGTCTCGCCAGCGGCTACGTCCTTCTCTGGATGAAGCCACCCTGCTGACTTGCCCGCGCTGCAACGGGCAGGGTTCGATACGCGGTATTGAATCACTGGCTTTGTCGGTACTGCGGATACTGGAAGAAGAAGCCATGAAGAAAAACACCGCACGGGTAGTGGCTTACCTGCCGGTGGAATCGGCCACTTATCTGCTCAATGAAAAACGCGCCACCCTGCAAGACATTGAAAAGCGTCACACGGTGTCGATCATCGTGGTGCCCTCCAAGCATCTGGAGACTCCCGCCTATGAAATCCAGCGGGTACGGAACACCGGTCTAGAGGAAGAGACCGAGAAAAAAAGCAGCTATCAGTGGGTTCGCTCGCCTGAAACCGAGCCTGCCCGCCCCGGTCGGGAGCGAGACTCCACCCCTATCTCGGCCAGCATTGAGCCTGTAGTCAAGGAATTTCTCCCCAGTCAACCGTCACCTGCGGCACCAGTCCATAGGGCGGGCAACAGCGGGCTGATTCAGCGGTTCTGGACCATCATTAGCGGAACCCGTGATGAGGTTGAATCACCGCAACCACCCCACCGACAGACTCCGCCTCCGGTTACCCCGACACCACCCAAGCCAGCGCCCAAGCCACAGAGCGAATCGCCTTTGCCTGGAACTCGTTTCATCTCCACCCGGGCCACTACGTCCCCCTCAACACCCAAACCGGTGGTTCAGGAACCGGTCAATAGTGAATCAGACAGCACGTCAGACTTTGAGAGTGATAGAAAAAACCGGGAACGGGACAGCGGCAAACGTGGCACTACCCGCCGCTCGCGCCGTTCACGCCGGGGAGAACCCGGCTTCGGGCGTTCACCTGAGACGCAAATCGACGGGCTGGAAAATGCCGATTCCACCTTCGAAACGGATTCCCCTGAAGTGATCATCCTCCCACCCCCTTCAACCCGGCCAGAGGAAAGAGATGCCGAGGATGGCCTGGACAAACCGGTCAGGGTGTTTGAGTTCGACGGGTATCCGGCCATAGACGAAGTATTGCGGGGTTCCGAATCCGATGCGGCAGTCCCCGCGCCACGCGCACCAAACCCACCCCGAGACAGCGACACAACCGAAGAACGCAATGACAGCCGCTACGGCAATGAACGTCGCCGGGGCCGGAGTGTGCGTGAACGGTATTTCATGGCTAGAGAAGAAGACGACGTCTCAGGGTCATCCACTCGATTTGCCCCCCTGCCTATGGAGGGTTGGACACCCCTGACTCCAGAAGAACGGGCAGCCTCTGACAGCATGGACGATGTACGTGGCCGGGAGCAGGATCCGGCAGAGTGGAGCGAGCCCACACCAACCGAGACGCAATCAGCCACTGAGGTCAGTACTTCGGTCAACCACCAAGACGTGACGGCCTCTTCAGAATCGGCTGAAGCCAACTTCGCATTGGAACCTCTACAGGCTGACTTTGGCTATCCACAGGAAGGCGAGGTATTCGCAGAACGCATGATGGAAGAACCGACACCTGAATCGAATGCCCCGCACGAGCCTGCATCCGAACCGGAATTCACCTCAAACGTGGCGGCAGCACCCAGGCCAGAGCTTGAACGCGCACCTGTCTACACCCCGGAACCCGAATCCCACCAGGC
>JBPCSC010000264.1:0-1704 GCA_051007495.1 Methylococcaceae bacterium
GTCTTTATCAGTTAATTTCTCATCCCAATATAATGCCAGTGTGGTCAGGGATTCAGAAAGAAAATGGGCACGGGAAACCCCGCCAGAAATTAACTCTGAGGAACTCAGGTTTGGACAACATGGAAAGGATTGCCCCGCACGTTCACCCAGTGGCATCAGGCCGGTATATCGGCAATCTTCCGTGCAGTTAATCGCCCATTTAATGGTTTTGCGGGTAAAACCGGGTTCAGTCACCCCGGCCTGTTTGAGAATAAGGTCAAGCATGGTCGTAGTCCTCCACTGCTTTTCTTACGGCAACATCAGTATAGGCCGGTATGTGCATGACCCCTTTGCGTAACTGGGCATGGAATACGCTGATACTGGGTGCTGCGGTATTGTTGTTGGCTTGACCAAGGTCAAAAACATCGTACAGCATATAGCCTAAATCCAGATCCAGCAGCAGAGGTTCAGGCTGAGTGTTTGCCTCGGTAACCGGGCGGAAAAAAGCCGGAAATTCTCTGCACCCCAGATAAGGCTGGTAGATACATTGGCCTTTTTTGGCTCTGCGCTCGAATTGTTCGTCGAAGCGGCAGAGGTCTTGCCCGGTTCTGCTGGCCAGATGGGCGTGTATGCGGTAATGAACATCCTTTAATGCCATTGTTTGCCGCTGCGTGCGGCCTTTTTGGTCGCTCCCTAGTGATTCCCTGTCCCCATCGGCCCAGAGAGGTTCGGGTTCTGAAGTACCCCGCATCCATCCTGCGATGGTTCTTTCGCTGGGTATTTTGTCTTTGACTTCGTTGCGCCTCAGTGCTATGTAGCGCGGTGGTTTGAGTAACTCGATTTGTTCGATTTGCCAGTAAAAGTCGTATGACTTTTTCCAGTAGATGGCATCGAATATGCCCCGTGCCGCTGAGGGCGTGATGATGGGATAGCTATAACGCTCGACTTTCATTTCAGGCCGAGTGAAACAGGCCAGGTCCCCCCAGACTTCAAGGCAGTGAGATTTGCCGTTCATGATGATCCTCCTGTGTCGTGTGAGAGCGGGCAGTATAACCCACAAAAAAAAAATTTGTGAAGCGGCAAGCTTGCCACTCAAGACAAAAAGATCGGCTTGTGGCATAGTGGCATTTTTTTCAGGCTAAAGACTGTCTGCACCTACAAAAACCGGGTTTAACTATCATCATAACTGATTATGTTTTTACCTTATGGATTGACAGGCTATCTTATCTAAACTAGCCTATCTTATGTATTCCTAACTTCTTTACGAGGTAGACCAGATAACATGAAGACTATTTTAGTAAGTACCTTAGGTAAATCGAGAGCCAACCCCCAGGCGGGTTACCCAACGGCCAATTATTGCTTCGCGGACGGTTCCAGCCGTGAAGTGCCTTATTTCGGTTTGGCTTTATGTGAGTATCGCAAGCCGGATGAGATGATTATTTTAGGCACTTCAGGCAGTATGTGGGATGTGTTTATAGAACATCACGCTCAGAATGACGAACTGGAACCGGTTCGACTTAAATTGATGGATGCCGCAGCGAAAGAACAGGTCGATCAGGCCTTGCTCGACGAGGTAGTTCCCATTATTAAAGCAAAACTGAACATTCCCGTTCGTCTGGTTATCATCCCTTATGCCAAGGATATAGATGAGCAAATCGGCATATTGCGTGTTCTGGCCGAGAATATCCCATCAGGCCACCAGGTTATACTGGTTGTGACGCACGG
>JBPCSC010000265.1:0-7675 GCA_051007495.1 Methylococcaceae bacterium
CCGCCTAAAGGCGGCATTACGAACCTACCCTTCCTGACAGCGTTTTAGCCAGCGTTTTGCTTCGGCTTGCTGGGCGCGGGTTCCCATGACTTCTATCTCTTGCAGTAATTCTCGGGCGGTGTCCAGTTCACCCATGTCGACATACGCACGGGCCAGATCCAACTGGGTTTCGATTTCATCCATGTCGGTGAGATCAGCATAATCGGAATCGAATGCGGTCTTGGCGTGAGTAGGCTTGCGTAACGGGGAGTCCGTCATCATGGCCTGCTCTATGGTGGGAATACGAGAGTAATCGCCGCTGGCCTGGTCGAGCAACCTGAGCGGATCTTCTTCATGGGAGCCGAATTGTCCTGTCAGTTCACGCAGGATTTCGTCTATGGTTTTTTCTGCGGATTCGTCCAGTACATCCGTATCCAGATTCAAATCATCAGCGGGTGGCCAGTTGTCAGGCACCGCAGCGGCAAGGTCTGGAAGTGAGGGGGGATCAGCGGGCGGGGTGCTAAAGCTTCCTTCAGCAGGCAGGTCGGAAGGCTTGAGGTCAACCAAGCCATAGTCTTGGGCCGAAAGAAAGCCAACCGGTGTGACGGGTTCAGGGTTGAGTATCCCTTGCGTGGCCGTCTCCTCCAGGCCGTCATCGGAGGTGTCCCGCCTTTGGCCGTTCACGGCAATTTTGAGGGTGAGACGCGACTCAGGCTGACGGCGGCCTAATACCAGCCCCAAAGCGACGCTCATCAGGGCGATTCCCAACCCGAAACAGGCTTCCATGACGGTAATCAACCAGCCGCCCAGCCTGATTCCTTGCGGCGGTGGCGGCGTGGGTTGGGGTAACGGCGTGGGTGGCTCGGCTTGAATATCAGAGGCGACCGGGCCTTCCGGGAGAGCGTCAGCGGGTGTTTCCGTTACTTCATCTGTGAGTATCGGTGGGTTGTTTTGCAGCGACTGCTCCAGGTTTCTGAGCGTTTGTTCTATGCGCTCCAGTCGGTCGACCACTTCCTGTTGTGCTGCCTCGGGTTGATCCGGTGCTTCGGTTGAGATAGACGCCTCGCTGTCCTCGGCACAGGCTGAACCCGAGGCCAACAGCACCAGCACAACCGAAAACCGCAGCATGGCATTCATCAGAGGTAGCGTTCGATCAGAATTTCCGCGATCTGTACACTATTGAGCGCGGCTCCTTTGCGGATGTTGTCGGCCACTACCCAAAGATTCAGCCCTCTGGGGTGGGAGATGTCTTCACGAATGCGGCCTACATAAACCGGATCGTGACGGGCCGCTTCGGTGACGGCTGTGGGATACCCCCCGGCCTGACGCTCATCCAAAACGACTACGCCGGGTGCTTTTTCGAGCAGGGCGCGGGCAGCTTCGGCCGTGAGTTTTTCTCGTGTTTCGATGTGGATGGCTTCAGAATGACCGAAAAAGACCGGTACCCGGACGGCGGTAGGATTCACCTGTATGCGTTCATCGCCCATGATTTTGCGCGTTTCCCAAACCATTTTCATTTCTTCCTTGGTGTATCCGTTATCCTGAAACGCATCAATGTGTGGCAGCACGTTAAAGGCGATTTGGCGGGGGTAAACGCTGGTCTCTATGGTTTTGCCATTCAGCAGGGCTACAGTCTGACTGGCCAGTTCTTCTATCGCCTTTTTGCCTGTACCCGAAACTGCCTGGTAGGTACAGACATTGATGCGTTCTATGCCCACGGCATCATGCAGGGGTTTTAAGGCCACCAGCATCTGGATGGTGGAGCAGTTCGGGTTGGCGATAATGCCCCGGTTTTTGTATTGAGCGATGGCTTCCGGGTTGACTTCCGGCACGACCAGCGGAATGTCGTCTTCGTAACGAAAAAACGAAGTATTGTCGATCACTACGCAACCGCACGCGGCGGCTTTAGGCCCGTAGACCGCCGATACCGACGCACCTGCCGAGAACAGGCCAATCTGGGCCTGGCTGAAATCGAACTTGGCAACATCACGCACGACCAGGTTGGCATCTTTGAATTGAATCCGTTTGCCCGCCGATTGAGCACTGGCCAGTGCATATACCTCTCCCACCGGGAAATGGCGTTCTTCCAGTAGGGACAACAGGGTTTCGCCGACGGCACCGGTGGCACCCAGTACGGCTACGTTATAGGTTTTGCTCATGTGTATCAGTTGAGTTTAGGTGGAATCAGGCGGATTGATCGGCTCTGAGGGCGGTGACTATGGCATCACCCATGGCGGCGGTGCCGACGCGGGTGGTGCCTTCCGAATAAATGTCGGCGGTACGGTAGCCGGCATCCAGTGCGGCACTGACCGCCCGCTCAATGCGGTCGGCGGCTACAGGCTGATTGAGGCTGTAGCGTAACAGCATGGCCAAGGACAAAATAGTGGCGATGGGGTTGGCGATTCCCTGGCCGGTGATGTCAGGGGCGGAGCCGTGTATGGGTTCGTACATACCCTTGCCGTGCTGATCAAGAGAGGCCGAAGGCAGCATACCGATTGAACCGGTCAACATGGCGGCGCAGTCAGACAGGATGTCGCCAAACATATTTTCCGTCACCAGCACATCAAATTGTTTAGGCGCACGTACCAGTTGCATGGCGGCATTGTCCACATACATGTGGCTGAGTTGCACGTCAGGGTATTCCTTGCCGACGTCGATCATCACTTCCCGCCATAACTCGGTACATTCCAATACATTGGCTTTGTCGATTGAACACAGCCGCTGCTGCCGTTTTTGAGCGGTCTGGAAGGCGACGTGGCCGATACGGCGGATTTCCGATTCAGAATACCGGAGTGTGTTGTACCCTTCACGCTCACCTTGCTCATTAACCCGCACCCCACGCGGTGTGCCGAAATACAGGCCGCCGGTCAGTTCGCGCACGATCATGATGTCCAGACCCGTGACGACTTCCGGCTTTAAGGTGGAGGCCTCTACCAATTGTGGATACAGCAGGGCCGGGCGCAGATTGGCGAAAAGCTGAAGTTCACTGCGCAAACCCAGCAACCCGCGCTCGGGGCGAACCGAGTAATCCAGAGGTTCCCACTTGGGCCCGCCCACAGCCCCCAGTAAAACCGCATCGGCGGCCCGGGCCAGGTTTAATGTCGCTTCAGGCAGAGGGGTTCCGGTCTCATCATAAGCGGCACCGCCAATCAGTGCGGATTCGGTTTCCACCGCAAGGCCATAATCCTGGCGGAGGCTGTTCAATACTTTCAAGGCTTCGGTGACGATCTCAGGGCCTATGCCGTCACCGGCTAATACGGTTATTTTGTGCATGTGTAGAGCGGGTTTAGACAGGTTGAATGGTCGGGGCGTGCAGGGTTTCGGGAAACAGCCAGGGCGTTTCCTGTAGTCGTCGGGCTTCATAGGCCCTGATGTTGTCGGCCAGTTGCAAGCTCAAAGCGATGTCATCCAGACCATGCAACAAACGGTGTTTGCGGGTAGCGTCCAGATCGAACGACAGGGTTTCGGCATAAGGGGTGGTCAGGGTTTGGCTGTCCAGATCAACCGTCAGCAGATAGCCCGGTCTGGCTTCGGCAAATAAAGCATCAACCTGGGCGGCAGACAACACGACGGGCAGTATGCCGTTCTTGAAGCAGTTGTTATAGAAGATATCGGCAAAACTGGGTGCGATGATGACCCTGAAGCCGTAATCTTCCAACGCCCAGGGCGCGTGTTCGCGAGACGAACCGCAGCCGAAATTCTCACGGGTGAGCAGAATTTCAGCCCCCCAGTACCCGGGCTGATTAAGCACAAAGTCAGGATTCAAAGGCCGGTGAGTGCATTCCATTTCCGGTTCACCCTGATCCAGATAACGCCATTCATCGAACAGATAAGGGCCGAAGCCGGAACGGCGTATGGATTTGAGGAATTGCTTGGGGATGATGGCATCGGTGTCGACATTGGCCCGGTTGAGCGGAACGACACGTGAGCGGATACGACGCAAAGGTTTCATAAGCAAATGGATTTCACGATCAGTTGTTACGTTAAGAGTGAATGCCACCGGGCCAGGTCGATACATCCACGAAATGGCCGGCAATGGCCGCCGCCGCCGCCATGGCCGGGCTAACCAGATGAGTGCGGCCACCGTAGCCTTGTCGGCCCTCGAAGTTGCGGTTGGAGGTTGAGGCGCAGCGTTCGCCGGGTTCCAGACGGTCGGCATTCATGGCCAGACACATGGAGCATCCCGGATCCCGCCACTCGAAACCGGCTTCGGTGAAAATGGTATCCAGACCTTCCTGTTCCGCCTGTTGTTTGACCAGGCCTGATCCCGGCACCACCAGAGCCTGTTTGATATTGGCCGCCAGCCTGTGCCCGGCGACTACCGCAGCAGCGGCACGCAAGTCCTCAATCCGGGCGTTGGTGCAGGAGCCAATAAACACCCGATCCAGCGTGATGTCGGTGATGGCGGTTCCGGCGGTCAGGCCCATGTAGCCCAGAGCGCGGCGCATGCTGTCCTGACGCACGGCATCGCTGATGGTGTCAGGGTCGGGTATGTGGCCATCAACCGACACCACCAGTTCAGGGGTGGTTCCCCAGGTTACTTGTGGTTTGATGGTGTCGGCGTCCAGTTCAATCACGCGATCAAACACGGCATCTTCATCGCTGCGCAGATGTTTCCAGGCGGCAGTGGCCTGATCCCACAAGACGCCCGTCGGGGAGAGTGGGCGGCCTTCCAGATACGCCAGAGTCACCTCGTCAACCGCAATCAAACCCGCCCGCGCTCCGGCTTCTATCGCCATGTTGCACACCGTCATACGGCCCTCCATGGACAGGCTCCGAATGGCGGAACCGGCAAATTCCAGCGTATATCCCGTCCCTCCGGCCGTGCCTATAACACCAATGATGGCAAGGATGATGTCCTTGGCCGTAACGCCGACACCCAGGCTACCTTCAATCAGGATGCGCATGTTTTTGGCTTTTTTCTGAACCAGGCACTGAGTAGCCAGCACATGCTCGACCTCGGATGTGCCTATGCCGAAGGCCAGCGCACCGAAGGCCCCGTGGGTGGCGGTGTGTGAATCACCGCAGACGATGGTCATGCCGGGTAAGGTTGCGCCCTGCTCCGGGCCAACCACATGAACGATGCCCTGGCGCGGATCGCCCATGGCAAATTCGGTGATGCCAAACTCGGCGCAGTTTTGACTCAGGGTTTCGACTTGCCGCCTTGAGATGGGGTCGCTGATGCCCTGCTCCCGTCCTATGGTCGGCACATTGTGATCGACCGTAGCCAGATTGGCCGCCACCCGCCAGGGTTTACGCCCAGCCAGTCGCAAACCCTCGAAAGCCTGGGGTGAGGTGACTTCATGTATCAGGTGACGATCAATGTAAATCAAAGCCGAACCATCGGCTTCGGAAACCACCAGGTGGTCTTCCCAGAGCTTGTCGTAAAGGGTTTTGCCGGGCATGGGTGTGTCGTGTTAAAGGGTGGAAACAGGGGTGTGTTTTAGGCCAAGACAGCAAAGATGCGGTCACGGATGGTATCGACTGAGCCAATTCCTTCAAGGCTGGCAAACCGCACCGAACCGGTTTTTGCTTTTTTGCTGTAGTACTCAACCAAGGGTTGGGTTTGTTCGTGGTAGACGGCCAGTCGCTTGCGTACGGTTTCTTCGCGGTCATCATCCCGCTGGACCAAGGGTTCGCCGGTCAGATCGTCCACATTGTCGACCCGGGGCGGATTGAATACCAAATGATAATTGCGACCGGAAGCCGGATGTACCCGCCGACCACTGATGCGCCCGACTATGGTTTCATCGTCAACCCGGATCTCCACCACATGATTCAAGGCAATGCCCATGGTGTCGAGTCCGTCGGCCTGAGGAATGGTTCTGGGGAACCCATCCAGCAGGAAACCGTTGCTGCAATCCGGGGCCGCGATACGTTCTTTGACCAGATTCAGGATGATCTCATCTGAAATCAGTAGCCCGGCATCCATGATCTTCTTCGCTTCCACGCCCAAAGGCGTTCCGGCCCGGACGGCGGCCCGCAGCATATCGCCTGTAGATATTTGTGGGATATTGAATTTTTCTGTGATGAACTGGGCCTGGGTGCCTTTGCCGGACCCCGGACTGCCTAGCAGGATGATGCGCATACAGGATGCCTCTTTGGGTAGAAAAAGTGGGCGATTTTGTCACAAAAACGTAGTCTGCGACAGATGTTTGCTGAGGCTTGATGAGGCGTAAGAACCTGATGGCGCAGGATTACATTGAGAGGCGGTAGCCATCCGGCTGCCCACGGACTAGCCGGAGGAGCCAGTAACGACACGTATTGTGACCGTGCCCAACGATACCCGTACTGAATGAGGAATTACGATTTGTTCAAGGACACAATCCAGAACTGTTTTTTAAGAGTAGGTGGCCAGGAAACGGTGTCCGCAAAAAATGAGGTGCGTTATGGCGCAGGATAAGCGCATCTCTTTCGGTTTGACTCGTCAGGCCCAGCCGGCTGTCCATGCTTCGTCCAGCACATTTAATGGACAACAGGCCTTGAGCCGGGAACCAAATCCGAACCATCTGCTCCAAGACGGCGAGTTTCCCTCAACCATTTTGGAGAATCACCATGTACAACGCCGAAAACATCCTGAACGAACTACCTGAACATCTCATGGACATCACGCCGGAAATCGCACCACTCGGTGAGGTGTCGATGCTGGACGTGCTGGGCATCTTATTTTTGGTCGTGCTGTGCCTGTGTATCTACCTGGAAGCCAAACGCCCAGCGTTGGTACGCCGTGCTCAAGTGCTGATGAAATCTTATCCTCTCAATCTAAGCACCTTCTTCTTTAACGACCTCACCGCCTCGCTGCTGTCTCTGACCTCGGTTTATTACCTGGCCGATGCCGTGAATGAACACGGGTTGTTGGTGGACATGAAAAATGGGGCAATTAAATACGTGATCTGTTTTGTGCTGCTGGATTTGACCCTGTATGCCTGGCATTACGTGATGCATCATTGTGATGCTTTGTGGTCATTCCATAGAGTGCATCACAGCGACCCAAACCTGAACGTCACCACCGGACTGCGTTTTCATTTCGGCGAACTGCTGCTGGAGGTAATGGTGCGTACTGGCTTCATACTGGCCATGGGCATCAGTGTAGAATTTTTGTTGGTCACCCAGGCCATTATGAGTTTGTTCATCCTGTTCCACCACACCAACACCCGTTTGCCGGGTGAGCGGATTCTGTCGCTGGTTTTCATCGTTCCCCGATTGCACCGCGCCCATCATTCCACGCTGAGAAGTGAACATGACAGCAATTACGGTGCAGTCTTTTCGGTTTGGGATCGGTTATTCGGCACTTTGAAAGAAGTCGAACCGGAAAAGATTGGTCTGGAGGGTTGGAATGAGCCTGGTTTTCTGGGTATGGTCAAGAGTTGTTTGCTGCCTGATTTCAACCGGGCAGGCAAGGTAAATTGGATACCTGTACGTATCAATAAATCAAACGACAAAACGGAGGGTTAACGATTGGGGGTTCGGGTTTGGCGGGATAGTTTCCGGATTCTGGCCGGTATGTGATAAACCGTATCCAGCACCAACCGGAAGAATTCGTCGGCGGATTGCACATCCCACAGAGTCAGTTGGCCATCAGGAATGATTACCCCCATATTGGCAATGGCATCGACCAATTCGTGGGAGGTTTCCAAACCGGAAGCAGGGCAGCGTTCCGCCGATATCAGTTTTTTCATGCGCTCGGCAAACAGGC
>JBPCSC010000266.1:0-5665 GCA_051007495.1 Methylococcaceae bacterium
GGTCATCGTGGTTCTGGGTGTAGCGTCATTTACCCGCATGAAAATTGATGCCTACCCGGACATATCCGCGCAAATGGTGCAGGTCATCACTACCTTTCCAGGCCGTGCCCCCGAAGAAGTCGAACGACAGGTGACAATCCCCATAGAAATCGCCATGCGTAATGTACCCAAGGTGGAAACCATACGCTCCCGGACGATTTTTGGGCTGTCTGTCGTCCAGCTTATTTTTGAAGAAGACACAGAAAGCTACTGGGCCAGACAACGGGTACAGGAGAAATTAACCGGGGTGGGCCTACCCAGCGGAGCCGAGGCTGATCTGGGACCTTTGGCCACGGCTTATGGCGAAATGTTACGTTACGAACTGGTGTCGGATGGTCAGCATGATCTGATGTCACTCAGAACCCTGAACGATTGGGTGGTGATTCCCCGCTTGTTGCGTGCCGCCGGTGTAGCCGAAGTGCTCAATTTTGGTGGCTACGCCAAACAGCACGGCGTATTGCTCAATCCGTTTCAGTTGCAGCGTTTCGGGCTGTCGGTCAGCGATGTCGTTGATGCCATTCAAACCAACAACGCCAGTGCCGGGGGCAGCGTGTTGTCACGCGGCAGCATGTCCTTTGTTATACGGGGGCGCGGTGCACTACAGAACGAAGACGAAATCGGCTCCATCTTCATCAAATCCATCGGAGGCACGCCCATTTATGTACGGGATGTCGCCGAGGTACGACTGGATGCCAAAGTGACTTCCGGCATTTTCAGCAAGGATCTTGAAGCGGAGGGGGTGGAGGGTATTGTCTTGCTTAGAAAGGGAGAAAATCCCTCGGATGTACTGAGCCGGGTTGAGGTCATCGTCGCCGAACTGAATGCCACGGGCCTGCCGGAGGGCGTGAAGGTGGTTCCCTACTACGACCGCAGCCAACTCATTTCCAGCACTTTACACACGGTAGCCCATAGCGTTACGTTGGGTATCAGCCTGGTGGTGTTGGTGCTGCTGGCCTTTTTCGGTCGACCGACCATGGCCGCTCTGGTTGCACTAACCATCCCGTTTTCGCTGTTGTTCGCCCTGGTGTTGATGTACCTGACCGGCATTCCCATAGGCTTGTTGTCTATCGGAGCCATAGACTTCGGCATCATCGTGGATGGCACGGTGATTATGGCCGAAAGTATCGCCCGGCATCTGGATGAGCGGGCCAGACAAGCAGACACGCCACCGGACACCATTGCCCATACCCTGCTGCTGGCGGCCCGTGATGTGGAACGGCCCGTATTTTTCTCCATATTGATGATTGTCGGTGCCTTCCTGCCCCTGCTCACCTTAACCCGAATCGAAGGCTTGCTGTTCAGGCCCATGGCCATCACCATTGTGTTCGCCTTGATTGGTGCCGCCTTGTTCGCTCTGTTTGTCGTGCCGGTATTGGCCGGTTTGCTGTTTCGTAACGGATATAAGGAATGGAACAATCCGCTGGTGACCGGCTTATCCCAGGCTTATGCCGGGCTTTTGTCCCGGTTGCTGGTACACCGGGTGGCCGTAGTCAGCGGGATCGGCATCACACTGGTCACGCTTATGGTCATCGTAATACCCGGTATGGGTAAAGAGTTTTTACCGTACATGGATGAAGGGGTTATTTGGGTGCGTGCCAACTTCCCGGAAGGAACGTCTCTGCAACAAACCGCTCAATTTGGTCTGCGTTTGCGGGAAGTGGCACTGGAATTTGAGGATATCGCCTTCGTCGCGGCACAGACCGGTCGCAACGACAGCGGCACTGACCCTTACCCCCCAAGCCGCATAGAAATGATGGTAGGCCCAAAACCCCATGATGACTGGAAGCATTTCACCCGCAAGCAGGAGTTGGTGGCCGCGCTAGGCCAACGATTCCGCAATGAATTTCCTACCACTCGTTTCAACTTCACCCAACCCATCATCGACAGTGTCACCGAAGATGCCAACGGCACATCGGCCAACATGGCCATCGAATTTTCTGGCTCCGATTCGGACGTGCTGCTGGGTTTGGCTCGTCGGGCCGAGACGGTGCTGAAGAAAATACCCGGGGCCATGGATGTCAACATTGAGCAGGAAGGCCCGCAACCGCAGTTGGTCATACAGCCTGATCGCTCACTGTGTGCCCGGTATAACGTTCGTATTGAGGACGTGACTCAGTTGATTGATACCGCCATAGGCGGTAGCCCTGTCGGTACGCTTTATGAGGGGGACCGGCGATTCGACATTGTCACTCGCGTTGCTCCCGACTACCTCAACTCACCTCAGGCCATAGGCAGGCTTCCGGTCTACAACATGGCGGGAATCCCGATTCCCCTGGTTCAGGTGGCCCGTATTGAGATCATCGACGGTCAAACCATGATTGCCCGCGCCGATGGCTGGCGACGGCTAACGGTACGCAGTGACATCAGTGGGCGCGACCAAGGCAGTTTTGTGGCGGAAGCCAAACAGCGGTTCGAGCAGGAAATCAAGGTTCCGCCGGGCTATAAAGTGGCTTGGCTGGGGATGTTCGAGAACCTTGAACGTGCGGGTAAACATTTCGCCTGGGTGGTGCCGGTCACCATTTTTGTCATCTACCTGCTGCTTCTGGGCATGTTCGCCTCACAACGGGCCGCACTGATATTGCTTCTGGCCATTCCTTTCGCATTCATTGGTGGATTAACCGCCTTGCAACTGCGTGGAATGAATCTGAACGTGTCGTCCGGGGTGGGGTTTGCTGCGGTGTTTGGTGTATCCATCATGAACGGCGTATTGATCGTCCGAACCATTACCGATTTCAGGCTGCGGGGGATTAATCTGGATGAGGCCATACAAACCGGTTCGGTACGCTGCCTGCGCCCCATTCTGATCGCTTCGCTGGTGGCCATATTAGGATTGCTACCCGCCTCGCTGGCCACAGGACTGGGCTCTGATGTGCAACGCCCCATGGCGACGGTTATCGTCTGGGGATTATTCAGCGCGACGGTGATGACACTGCTGTTGATCCCCTTGCTGTATCGTCTTTTTGTTCCCGGATTGCCAAAACCCGTAGCCGATCAAAAAGAATGGGCTAATGCCTGAACCCTGGCGCAAACACCAGGTTCGTAGTCCCGCCAGAGTCACATTGCCCGTAACAAAGGGTTGATACGGGCAATGTCCATACCCTGTCAGGCCAGGATGAAGTCGCTGGCTGTCAGTGTGGAGGCACCGACCAAGCCTACTTCCAGTTCCATTTCAGGGGTGGTGTAGTTGCTGTCCAGGTTGATTTGCACGATGGTGGCTGAAAGTGACGCATCAACGTAAGTGCGTACTTGCCCGGGGGCGTTGAAGTTTGCCGTTCCGATAAATCTCAGCGGCATACCCATAGCACTCAGGTCTATCACCTCTGCACTGGAAGGCACGTTGAAACCGCTGATAATGTCGCGGTTGTTGGTTCCTACTCCTGAATCACCCGGGCGGAAGATCCAGCGGTCATCGCCCTCACCCCCATTCAGTAGATCCACACCCAAACCGCCATCCAGTACGTCGTTTCCGGCACTGCCAAACAGGCTGTCATTGCCGTTGCCCCCCAACAGGGTGTCGTTGCCGCTGTTTCCGTCCAGTTTGTCATTGCCATCAAAACCATCCAGTTGGTTGGGGTTGGCATCGCCGGTAATGGTGTCATCCAGAGGGCTGCCTTTAGCGTTTTCTACTGTGGCTACGGTCAGGGCCTTGATGCCGGATTGAATAACCGTGGCGAGGTTGCTGCTGTCGGAACTAAGCTGGACGACAGAACCCATACCCAGATCATTGACCAGGTTCTGGTAGGTACTCATTGCATCCTTGGTGACCGCAAATATCGGGAGTATGCCGGCCTGTTTCAAAGCCGAGGCCGCTTGCGCGACCGTGGGGTAATCTTCGCCGGTTCCCTCTGGTGAACCATCCAGCACGCCATCACCGTTGTTGGGTGTGCTGATCAGGCCTTTAACCCCATCCCCCGCCTTGTGGAAGGGCGCGTCGGTCATGAGTACAACCACTTTCACCGCATCACCCCGGAAGCCGATTTCATCACTGTGCAGGGCGACCTGCATTAACGATTCGAGTTGCGCTTCAGGAATGTCATTGCCATCTCCAATCACCAGAGTATCCAGTGCCGCACTAAAGGCACTTTGATCTTTGGTCATGCTCAGGTTTTGTTTGAAGACGTAATCCCCTGTGTTTCTGCCGAAGGGCAAAACAGGCTTGTCTATGAAAGAACCCAAACCGATCAGGCTGTCAGGCTGGAATTTCTTGATACTGCTCACGACCTGCGGCACGATGTTCAGCACGGTATCGACGTCATCTGAAAATGAACCGGATACATCTTGCAGGAAGTAGGTATCCAGCGGGTCGCTGACCTTACCGCCGCTGCTCAGGGTGATGGTCAAGCTCCCTACGGTGCTGGTCTGACCTGGCGTGAGGTTGATTATCGCCGGGGCAGTGGCCGCTGAAGCATCCAGCGTGTCTTTGCCGCCGGTGTCTTCAATCACCAGTTGGCCGGTGGGATTGCCCACCACCAGGTAGTGGTCATCACCGAGACCTCCACTCAAGGTGTCTTTGCCATTGCTGGCCCAGAGCACATCGTTGCCTTCTCCTCCCAAGAGAAGGTCATCGCCTTCACCACCATCCAGTGTGTCGTCGCCGCCGTTACCGGTGAGGGTGTCATTGCCACCCAACCCACTGACCGAGTCATTTCCGGCCAGCATGTCGATGTCGTCTGATCCTTCGGTGAGTAATAAACGGTCGTCGAATTCTGTCGGTTTGTCGTCGTTCAGAATGGTGATTTCCGTCGCGTTGATTGTAGCGAGTACCGCATTGTTCGCTGACTTCAGGAACACGGAAAACGCTTCATCGTTTTCCATGTAGAGGTCACCATTAACCTGAACCTGTATGACTTGCTCGGTCACGCCGGGGGCGAAGGTGGCGGTTTCGCTGGCGGCTATGTAATCTGATCCGGCGTTGGCGGTGGCATCAGCAGTTTCCCACGCTACCGACACCTGCCGTTCCGAAGCCTGGGATAAGCTCAGCTTGACCGATACCGAGGTCTGACCGTCCTGGCCTTCGATGACCGCAGAATTGCTCGCAGAAATCGACACAACCGGGAGTGGGTCGTCGTCTTGTATCGTGACATAGGCTGGAGTCAAACCTGCCTTCAACAGGGCATTCCGGGGGTTAGTCAGGCTGACGCTCAGGCGTTCGTCTCCTTCATACAGAACATCGCCCAGCACCGGAACACTGATTGACTGGCTGGTTACACCCGGAGCAAAACTGACAACCGCCGCAAGCAGCGGGGTGTAGTCTTTGCCGGCTGTGGCCGTATCATCTTGCGTGTTAACGGTAACGCTGATGGTCTGGGTGGAGGCCTGGGACAGGCTGATGGTGAGTACGGCATCGCGGGTTCCGGTGTCGCCTTCCTGGAGGGTAACGCCCTGAATGGAGAGTTCTGGCGTGACAACCGGTGTGACAGGGGGCGGGGTGACTGCTTCGCCACCAGTGCCAACCGTTTTATCGCCGTCTGCAAATGACAGTGTTTCCACATCGGTGATGAGGTCAGTGCCTTCGTCTATGCCGTCGCCGTCGGTTCCATTAATGTCTTCTACTGTCCAGGTCTGGCTGTCGGCATCAAAAGACAATTTGTAATCGTCCTGATTGCCTTGATACACGACGGTATCC
>JBPCSC010000267.1:0-2386 GCA_051007495.1 Methylococcaceae bacterium
GATAAACTGACCGGAAAATTTCAAGCGGCCCTGGCTGAAGCCCAAAGCATGGCCTTGGGCAATGATCATCAATTCATAGAACCTGTACACGTTCTGAGTGCGTTGCTGGATCAGGAAGGCGGCACCATCAAACCCTTGCTTCAACAATGCGGTGTCAACGCAGGGCCACTGCGTACCACCTTGACGGATTCCCTGAAGCGTATGCCCAAGGTTGAAGGCGTAGGCGGCGATGTGCAGATTTCCAACGAACTGGCCCGACTGCTCAACCTGACCGACAAACTGGCCCAAAAGCGGGGCGATGCCTACATCACCAGTGAGTTATTCGTGCTGGCCGGGCTTGAAGATAAAGGCAGCCTGCATGATCTGCTGCAAAAAGCCGGCTTGAAACGAAACACGCTGGAATCCGCCATCACCACCCTGCGCGGTGGGCAAAAGGTGGATGACCCTAACGTAGAAGAACAGCGTCAGGCCTTAAAAAAATACACCATAGACCTCACCACTCGCGCCGAACAAGGCAAGCTGGATCCTGTGATTGGACGTGACGACGAAATACGCCGCACCGTGCAGGTGCTGCAACGCCGCACCAAGAACAATCCGGTGTTGATCGGCGAACCCGGCGTGGGCAAAACGGCGATAGCCGAGGGCCTGGCCCAGCGCATTATTAATGGAGAAGTACCGGAAGGGGTCAAAGGTAAACGCCTGCTGGCACTGGACATGGCCGCCCTGATTGCGGGTACCAAGTTTCGGGGCGAATTTGAAGAACGCATGAAGGCCGTGCTGAACGATGTCGCCAAACAGGAAGGCCGTATCATTTTATTCATAGATGAACTGCACACGATGGTCGGTGCCGGCAAAGCCGAAGGGGCTATGGATGCCGGCAATATGCTGAAACCCGCCCTGGCGCGGGGCGAACTGCACTGCATAGGAGCCACCACTCTGGACGAATACCGCCAGTACATCGAAAAGGATGCCGCCCTGGAACGGCGGTTCCAGAAAGTATTGGTAGATGAACCCAGCGTGGAAGACACCATCGCCATACTGCGTGGCCTTAAAGAACGCTATGAAGTCCATCACGGGGTCACCATCACCGATCCCGCCATCGTGGCCGCCGCGACGCTCTCTCACCGTTACATCACCGATCGCAACTTACCCGACAAAGCGATAGACCTGATCGACGAAGCCGGTAGCCGCATTCGCATGGAAATTGACTCCAAACCGGAAGAAATGGACAGGCTGGATCGCAGGCTGATACAACTCAAAATCGAACGAGAAGCCCTGAAGAAAGAATCCGACGAGGCCTCGCGGCGGCGGCTCACTGCGTTACAGGAACTAATCACCGACCACGAAAGAGAATATACCGAGTTAGAGGAAGTCTGGAAGGCAGAAAAAGCCGCATTGCTCGGCACTACCACCATCAAGGAAAAACTGGAACGCGCCCGTATTGACATGGAAGCGGCCCGGCGGTCTGGGGATCTCACCCGTATGTCTGAACTTCAGTACGGTGAAATTCCTAAACTGCAGAAAGAACTGGATCTGGCAACCCAGGCCGAAATGCATGAAACCAAGCTGTTGCGCAACAAGGTCACGGACGAAGAAATCGCCGAGGTCATTTCCAAGTGGACGGGCATTCCGATTTCCAAAATGCTGGAAGGCGAGCGGGAAAAACTATTACAAATGGAACAGGCTCTAGCGACCCGGGTGGTGGGTCAACAGGAAGCCATACGCGCCGTATCCGATGCCATCCGCCGTTCACGCGCCGGATTATCCGATCCACGCCGCCCCAATGGTTCCTTTCTGTTCCTGGGCCCTACCGGGGTCGGTAAAACCGAGTTGTGCAAAGCACTGGCTGGTTTCCTGTTCGACACAGAGGAAGCCATGGTTCGGATCGATATGTCGGAATTTATGGAGAAGCACTCGGTGGCTCGCCTGATCGGAGCACCGCCGGGTTATATCGGCTACGAAGAAGGTGGATACCTGACCGAAACCGTGCGCCGCAGGCCTTATGCGGTCATTCTTCTGGATGAGGTGGAAAAAGCCCACCCGGATGTATTCAACATCCTGCTCCAGGTATTGGATGATGGCCGCCTGACCGACGGCCACGGACGCACAGTGGATTTCCGCAACACCGTCATCGTGATGACCTCCAACCTGGGTTCTGACCGCATCCAGGAACTGGCCGGGGAAGAAAACTACGCCGAGATGAAGTCAGCGGTAATGGAGGTGGTGAGTTATGCCTTCCGGCCTGAGTTCATCAACCGGATTGACGAGGTGGTCGTATTTCATCCCCTAGCCAGAGAGCAGATACGCGCTATTTGTCGCATACAGATTGGCTATCTGGCCCAGCGTCTGGCCGAGCGTGGTATTAAACTGGAAGTCAGCGATGCCG
>JBPCSC010000268.1:0-3217 GCA_051007495.1 Methylococcaceae bacterium
GCCTTAGGTGCTGAGGGTTAAAAGAATCCAGCCGGTTACATCCACCCATTTTTTTCTTTTTTACGCCTTACGGATTATTTTTTGAGGATAATCACATCCTCAAGATAATTTTGAAAAATACCATCATAAGTCACGATTCGTAAGGCTTCATATTTTGCTTGTGCAATCAGCAAGCGATCAAAAGGGTCTTTATGATGATGATCCAGCGTAAGCAAAGTCTGAGCATGAAAAGGGCTAATATTCAGCCACTGAAACCCTTGTGCTGCAATATCTGAGGCAATAAAAGTTGAAGGTAAAGTCATTTTTCCCAAGCCGTTTTTTATCGCCATTTCCCATACCGAAACGGCACTTACTATCGCGCCTTGTATTTGAATTTGCGCTATCCAATCCTGATTCTTGAGTTCGTCCATAAGCCAGTCATAAACAATACAGGTATCAAGCAAGAGTGGCATCATCAGCTCCTGCAAATAATTGTTCTACTTGTGTATTGGTTGTGTCACTATTCCACTGTGTAGAGTAAGCAACTTTACCTTTCCAGCTTCCAGGTGCCAAAATCCTGGGCGCGGTATATTTACTGATTTTAGCCACAGGAACACCGTTGCGGGCAATAACGACTTCCTCGTCTTGTTCAACGGCAACAATTAAACTGGACAACCGGTTTTTGGCTTCAAGAATATTGACTTGCATAAAAATCCTCACTGAAATTAGCTAATGTTGGCTAACCTTATCAAATAAGGTTATTCTGTCAAGCGTATTACAGTGCTTTCATCTTTCGTTAGCACGTACCTCGATCACCGTAGCGGGCATGAACTGGGGCAAGGGATGATCGCCCCGGTTCATGTAAATGATGATACGAAGGAAGCGGGAGATTTCAGGCATGTGCGGCTTTCAGCAGATTGCGTATGGAACTGGTGGCCTTGCCGACTTCCAGGGTGGGTTTCCCTTACTGTGGAGAAAGTAGCCCGGGCATCTTGCCCGGGATAGCCCGTGCGTCCGTTGTTTTTTGTAGGTGCGAATTCATTCGCACTGCCGAACCTTGTAGGTTTTGTAGCGACTTCTGCCCATTATTCAGCCTCCGTATGCGTTACCACGCAGGAGCATGGTAACGAGAAAGCCATAAAAAAACCGCCCCAAATCCGTGAGGACGTGGAGCGGTTTTTAGTCACCCGGTAAGGGGTATTTATATGGGCTTGAAAGGGATTATCAAGTCGGTACACTCAGCACAAAATCACCAGCGGTTAATCCTTTCAAACCCACCAGTTCGATTTCCATTTCTACCGTGGTGGTATCCGCATCAAGATTGATTTGAATGACGGTCAGGCTTTTGGGTACATCCAGAGCGTAACGGACTTGATTGGCTCCGTTGAACGCCGCGCCCCCCTTAAAGCTTAGTGGACTCGCGGAAAGCCCGCTGAGGTCTATCAATTCCATGGTTGACGCGGTGTTAAAATCCTTAATTACATCACGGTTGCCGATGCCTACGCCCGAATCTTTTTTGTCGAAAGCAAAAATGTCATCGCCATCCTCTCCCGACAATTCATCTACTCCTGCGCCGCCTCTAAGGGTGTCATTTCCAATATAGCCAGCAAGTGTATCATTACCCATGCCACCATACAGAATATCATCCCCCACCCCGCCATATACTCCATCATTACCTTCCCCTCCCAAGACCGTGTCATTGCCGTCACCACCATGTACAAAATCGTTGCCCGATCCGCCGTCCATGTAGTCGTTTCCAGGTTCTGATGAGGGCCAGTTAAGGTCTCTATTATGCCAACCAATCACGTCATCGCCACCGCCGCCCAGCACTGTCTGACTACCTCCACCATTAGAAAACATCAAATCAGTCCCGTCACCGCCATTGATTGTGGAACCACCGCCATCCCAATAATAATTCACATCATCATTCCCTGCCCCCATATCTATTATGTTGCCGCCGCCGCCTACAGCGGCATAATCATCCCCCGCACCGGCAGATACGATATTCGATCCATTACCCGTATCTATACTGTCATTCCCATCACTTCCAACTATAGTGTCGTCTCCATCGCCCCCACTTAAAGTATCTCCTATTCCATTACGATTATTGACATCAAACCAACCGCCATCCAGAAAATCATTACCCGCACCACCGGCCAGAGCATCGCTGTCAATTCCGCCCAATAGGGTATCATTGCCGTCTCCACCTACCAGACTGTCCGCACCCGTACCACCGTCCAGCCAATCATCGCCCGCTGTTCCATCCAGAGTATCATTGCCGCCTAAACCCCGGATGCTGTCATTAAGATCAGTACCTTGCAATACGGTATCTGTCTCGTCGAGATCAAGCTCCAATCCTCCATTGGACACAAACGGCTTGCTGGGTTTGAGGGGGTTGCCGCCCGTGCCATTATTGTCAGGCTGGCCCGTTCCGCCCGTATCCGGTGTACCTGCCGGTGTCGTGGTCGTGGTCGTGGAACCCGTGGTTAAATCCAAAAGCTGATCTGAAAAGCTCAGATGTTCGACACTGCTAATCAGATCGGCGCCTTCTTCGCCATTGCTGTCATCGACATCAACCACCGTCCAGGTATCACTCTCTAAATCGTGATTGATTTGATAGCCCAGCATGACACCGGCATAGGTCACGGTGTCATCCCCTGCCCCGCCGTCCAGTTCATCATCGCCGGCTCCACCGGTTAAGGTGTCGTTGCCGTCATTGCCGGTAAGCGTGTCGTTACCACTCCCACCAAACAGCCTGTTGGCGGCGGTATTGCCCTCCAGAACATTGTCCAGATCGTTGCCAGTGCCATCTATTTGTTTAGTGCCGATCAGGGTGAGCACTTCGAGGTAATCCCCCAGTTCATAACTGACGCTGCTTTCCACCACGTCTTGATCGCCGTCCTTCTGTGTTTCAGTGATGATGTCTTCGGTGCTGCTGACCCGGTAGGTATCGGAACCGTCGCCGCCTATGAGTTGATCAACCCCGGCACCGCCCTGCAAGGTGTCGTCTCAGTCACCGCCCATCAGCGTGTCGAAGCCATTGCCCCCGTCCAGCAGGTTGTTACCGTCGTTGCCCGTAATGCGATTCTTATCCTTGTTGCCCGTACCTTTTAGATCCAGTTGGCCGAGTAATTCGAGATTTTCGACGTTATCCGGCAACGTATAATCAAGATCGGTGACCTGAACGGTGTCGTTGCCGGATGTACGGCCAGCAGATTCAACGACCACATCCAGGCGG
>JBPCSC010000269.1:0-2466 GCA_051007495.1 Methylococcaceae bacterium
GGCCGATACATTGGCACCGGTGATCAATAAAGCCGCACAGATCAATCCAATAGGTATTGGAGATCCACTTACACTTCAATTCAACGAGGCCGTACTGCGTCCAAACATCGAATTGACAGACCCGCCAACTGATGCCACCCTGGACTCCTCTCGATCGTTGTTAAACGATCAGCCTCAGTTTACTTTTCAGGATTCCAGAATAATAGTAACACCTCCACTTACAAAAGGGTATTGGAGCAACGCAACCGATTATACACTGACATTACCCCCCAACTTTGTGACTGATGCGGCAGGTAATAACAATCTGTCGGAAATGCGAGTGCGTTTTACAATACCAGCAGATACTATGCCTCCGATATTGCTTTTAAATCAGTCTACACCTCGTGATGAAGCCACGGATGTACAACTGGATTTCACCTTGCCTAATCAGATTGATCAATTCAATGCAATCAAACTGGTTTTTAATGAACCCATCAGAAGTGCCAGAGTACCACCGGATACCACGCCCGCCACACCCTCCACTTCGTTTATCTACCTTAAAAACAGCGATAATCCTTCAGACAACCGTCAGATAGACCTCAATGATCCTGATGAAGTGGCGTTCAATAAAAATGAACTCATCATCAAACCCATAGACCCCCTGCTGGGTAACAGCCATTATTATGTGGATATTGGCTATGGACTATTGGAGGATTACAGCAACGATACTGTTGGCAGTGCAAACAAATTCCGAGGCATTACAGATCCTGGCCTGCTCAATTTTACTACCATAGATAATGTCCCCCCTCAATTAGTGAGCAGCCAGCCTGTAGATAATGAAGCACGGGTGATAGTGGACAGTGATTTTGTTTTTACATTTAATGAACCGGTAAAAGCAGGTACACAAGGTACTGTATCCATCACTAATACGCAGATACCTGCTCAATCGCTCACTATTGATATACGCGATAGTTCTCAGGTTCATTTTAGCGGAAATCGGGTTACCGTGGATCCGGCCAATAGCTTACTGGGCAGTAGCAGTTATTACATCAATATCAGCCCTGGCGCCATAACCGATCTAAAAAACAATGCCTATCCCGGCATTCGGGATACCACTACCCTGGACTTCACCACACTGGACAATGTATTTACTCTTTTAAGCAGCACGCCTTTGGATGGTGAGGGCAACATTGCTTTGGATGGATTAGTCAAACTGGTATTCTCAAAGAAAGTCCAACCCGGTGCCGGAAGCATTGTGTTCAGCAGTGCCCAGGATACCAAGACCATCAGCATATCCGACAGTACCCGGGTAAGTTTTTCAGGGAATACCGTCACCATAAACCCAAAATGGTTGCTTGATGATGCAGTTTATTCGGTGACTATGGATCCTGGTGTTATTCGAGATGCGTCGGGATCTGCATTTGCGGGTATCAGTGATACCAGCACACCATTACGGTTTATTACGCATAGCTATAATCCGATTGTTTTGCAGTATTCAGCAGATTATCCTTCCTCAAACTACCGGTTGATGATTGATTATAGCGAATTGGTCACCCAGACAGGTTCAATCAACATTTCCGACGGCAATTCGAATACTGCTTTAAGCTCAAGCAGTTCAGCAGTTAGCCTTAATGCCAGCAAACTGGTCATCCAGGATTTACTAAACAGTTTACCTAATTTGACGCCTGGCAAAGACTATCTGGTTGATATGCCTTATGGCACATTCAGGGATGCTACACAAACGCCTGGCCTGGGAATAGCGTTTGGATTTACCACACCTGATAGTACTGCGCCTGGCTTATCAGGCAATGCAGCCAATTTGCTCACCACCTTATCTGTCAGTGATGACCTGGTCGTGTATTTTAGCGAACCCGTAAAACCCGGAACCAGTCCTCAGATAACGATTAATAGTATCCCCGTAGACCTTCAATCCGAATGGTTTAGTGGCAATATGGTGAGCATACCGCTGAATAATCCTTTACTTGCCTTGTCCCCTGGGACCTTCACTGCGGTTATGTCTGCATCCAGTATTTCCGATATGGCAGGCAATGCCTATGCGGGTTCAAGCCAGAGCTTTACCATTGTGGATTTCGCTATTCCTTTTTCTTATGTTAGTACACCAACTACTGGTAACGAGGTCATCTTTAAAGGATCCGATGCAGACAGTATAGATGCCCTTGCGGGAGCCGACACCGTTTACGGAGGGGACGGGAATGATACTCTACTGGGCAATGCCGGTAACGATATTATTTATGGTGGCAATGACAAGGATAGCCTGTCAGGCGGAGATGGTAATGATATTCTGTATGGTGAAGCACAAAAGGATACCTTATATGGCGGAAACGGTGATGACACCTTGGCGGGTGGTCTGCAGGATGACATACTGTATGGCGAGGCAGGTAACGATGTCCTGAATGGCGGCATGGGACAAGACACCCTTTATGGTGGTGACGGTAATGACATACTCATGGCAGGAGCCGGATTCGG
>JBPCSC010000270.1:0-1999 GCA_051007495.1 Methylococcaceae bacterium
ACTGGGAGTGATACCTGAATAAAACTTGAAGCGCAAACTGAAAGTGTATAAAATACGCCCGATTTGACGTGCATACACGTCGCAATAAAACCCTGCTTCCATCTATCGAGGTTCAATATCATGGCTATACAAGATGAAATCCCAAAATCACGATTGACTCTACGTTACAAAACAGAAGTCAATGGCGCACCTGAAGATGTATCCCTGCCTTTACGGCTAATGGTTACCGGCGATTTCTCGCAAGGTACTTCCAAAGACAGCAAGATTGATCTGGATGAACGCAGAATCCGCAATATGGACGGTGCCAATACGGATGCGGTCATGAAAGACATGGGTATGGTACTTAACTTCACGGTTGATAATAAAATCGACCCTGAACGGGAAGAAGATTTACAGGTCAGCATACCGATAGATTCGATGAAATCATTTTCACCTGAAATCGTCGCCAGGAATGTTCCCAAGCTGAACGGATTACTGACCCTCAAAAAGTTGCTGGGAGAAATGGTGTCCAATGTAGATAACCGCAAGGAACTGAAAAAACTACTGGACGAGTTAATGAGCAACCCGGATCAAATGGAAAAAGTACTGGCCGAACTTCAGGGATTTGAAAGCTTTAAATTACCCCAAGGCCAGCAGAATCCTGCTGAATAAAAGCATCTTACAAACTATCAACTGGAGTTTTTGTGTATGGCTGAAGAAACTGCTGCCGCTGTCGCCACCGAAGAAGCGCTTGACCTGAAACGGTTCCTCTCGAGCATGAAGCTAAATCCTGATGTCGCTGATCCAAAGCCAATGGTCAGTGATAATCTGGCGGCTGTCGATGAAAATATCCGGGATGAAGACCGCTTCATTTCCGGCATGGCGGCTTTGTTAATGAATGTAGATACCAGTGCCGGAAAATTTGACAAAGGTGCGGTTTTTCGTTTGATGTCGCAGATTGACCAAATCGTCAACAACCAGGTTAATCAGATCATTCATCATGAGAAATTCAAACAGGTTGAATCCAACTGGCAGTCCTTGAATGATCTCATCCGGACAACCAATTTCAAGGCAAATGTCATCATAGATATACTGGATGTCAGCAAGGAAGAACTGCATGAAGACTTTGATAATAATGCAGTGGATATTACCGGTAGTGTCTTGTTCAAAAAATGCTATACGGCCGAGTACGATCAATACGGGGGCAAGCCTTATGGCAGCATTATAGGGCTGTATGAATTCGAACATACCCCCAGGGATGAGTTCTGGCTTAAAATAATGGGTAAGGTGGCTTCGGCCAGCCATGCCCCGTTTATTGGCGCGGTATCCCCGAAATTTTTCGGTTGCGACACCATAGAAGAACTGGCCTCCATCAAAGACCTGGAGGGCCTGATGAATCATCCTCGTTATGGTTCGTGGAACGCGTTGAGGGAAAGCGAGGCAGCCGCTTATATAGGCTTGACCTTACCCCGATACATACTCAGGCAACCTTATGACCCGGATGTCAATCCAACGGGTAATCTGCCCTTCGTGGAAGAAGTCAGAGGGGGCAATAATGCGGATTATCTATGGGGTAATTCTGCCATACTGTTTGCACAAAACATGGTACGTTCCTTCACGACTTCGGGGTGGTGTCAATATCTCAGAGGCCCCAAGGGGGGCGGGCAGGTTTCAGGCTTGCCGGTTCATGTATTTAATACTCGTGGGGAGGACGAAATAAAGGTGCCGGTGGAAATGACCGTACCTGATTTTCGTGAACTTGAATTTGCCAACGCCGGGTTTATGCCACTCATTTACCGAAAAGGTACTGCCGATGCCTGTTTCTTTAGTTGTCAATCCCTGAAAAAAGCAAAAAAATTCGTAACTACTCACCCCCCGCAAAAACGATGCGGAGGGTCTGAAAAGGATTGATCGACTGTAGCTGGTTGGTTTTACAGACGGACCGAAGGATGCAAAAGTGTTCAGCACCGCCGAAGGCGCGAAAACCACCGGCGACTTTCAGCTTGACCTTAACTGGTCG
>JBPCSC010000271.1:0-17897 GCA_051007495.1 Methylococcaceae bacterium
CAACCGTCCGGGTCGCTGTGGCGTTCGGCTGCCACCACCGGATTCATCCACAGCATCATCAGCGTGATGCCCAGCACGATCAAACGTAACACGGCCAGCCCACTCCGAATCAGTTCATCCAGGAACTGACGTCGACCACAGTCGCCACGCTGGTGAAAATAACGCCATTGATCACCCGCAGCCAGTTGACTTTCGCGGCCGTAAATTTGGGACGCGGCTTGATCTGTATGGATTGCCATTGAGGCTCCGGATGTATTTCTATTCCACGCTTGATCCGCTTGGGTGTTTTGTTGCGGGCTGCCGGGGTCCACTCAATCGCATTCCAGTCACACAGATCCACGCACTCATGGCAGGACATGCACGACAACGGATCCACCACGGCGACTCGATCGACCATCTTGATGGCCCCACACATGCAGCCATGTGAGCAGGCATTGCAGCCAGTACAGCGTTGTTTATCCACTCGAATGTGATAGGTGAACTTAAACCGCGCACCGAGGTGGTTAACCAGCGCGTCAATCGCCCCTATGGGACAGAGAAACTGACTATAAGCCCGGCCTTTGCTGGCAAAAAAGCCCAACAAAAACAACAGCGACAAATTGGCCAGGCCCACGGTGGAAAACAAAAAGGCCAGGCCGGTAATGCCGCCGCTCAGGGCCTGCACGAAGCGGGGCACGGTAATAAAGTTACACAGCGTACAGGCACTAATCCCCAAGGCCGGCATTAACACCAGATAAACCCCCAGATAACCGTAACGAATTTGCACTTGGGGCAGCGAGCGGTATTCGATCTTCCAGCGATCGTTGAGGCTGCGGCTGACCAGTTCGGCAAAACCACCCACCGGACAAATAAACGAGCACCAAATCCGTCCGAAGAAAAAGCTAACGGTGATGATGATAAAAAAAGCGATGACCCCGATGAAGGCCACGGAAACGTGCATCCAGAGGTCATCCCAGTTCATGCCGGGAAAGTAAAGATAAAACCTGCGCATGCACAGTTTGCCGCATAGGTCAGTGTTGCCGGCCAGACCAGGCAGTATGGCGGTAGGGCCTAAAAACAGGAGGCAGGACACCGCGATGATGGTGTAACGGTAACGTTGATAGGCCGGTACGGAGCGTATGGTTTCAGCCAGTTGGGCAGTAATGGTTTTCATGGCCAGGGTTCAGTAGTGGGTTTAGTGGGTCGTGCAGGGAACGGCGTTCGCGCCCCGGTTCAGTCCCTGAAAGTGTGGCAAGCCAGACACAGTGCGCCATCCCGGGCCTGGGTGCGCAGCAACACCTCCTGGTTTATACGCCGGTAGTCCAGTTGAAACTCCGTATGCCGCTCGCGGTTCAATGCCCTCAAACGGCTGTCCTTGTCGGCCTGAATCACCGCATTCCAGGGGTGTTCCCGGTATTCCACTCCTTTTTTCAGGTCGGCGGGCTGTAGGCTCTGGCCCGCCGGGTTTTTGTGCGCGTCGATCACCCCGTATTGATGAGGGGAATGACAGGTCGGGCACATCACCCGCCCCTCGTTACTCAAGGGCAGCCTGATGTTCAGTTGCCGTTCGGATGCTCGAATGTGACGGCGCATGGCTTCATCCGGTTTGGCATCCTGATGTTCCAGAGCATTGAAATGCGGGGTTTTCAGATGGCATCCGTAGCAGATTTTTTCGGGTGGCAGTCGCAAGCGGTAATCCACCGCCCTGTGGGGTTGGTCGCGGTCACTCGGTACGCCGTCGTGGCAATAGGTGCAATGATCCTCCAGCAACTGGCCTGCCTCATTCCGCATGATGTGAATGTTGGGGCGTTCCAGTTCATCACGGTCATGGCAACGGACACAAAAGGCATCGAGTGAGGCATACGGCCCGCCCCTCAGGAACCCCGCCGCTTTTTTGTCTACCTCCGGGTAAGGAGTCCGCTCCATGTTTTTAAGCCCATGACAGGTTTTGCACTCCACCGTGCGCTGATCACCCAAGGGCAAACCTTTGGGATCGGCCCAGTCATCGGGAAGCGACATCCCCACCGCATGATGCAATGCCGGTAGTGTGTGGCTGTTTTCGTAACTGACCCGGGCTTCCGGTTCGGCGGCCCAGGCCCGCATTCCCCACAGGAATAGCCAGAACAGCCACGCCAGTCTCACAACCCGCCCCCGAAGCCTTGCCCGTGTACATGGCAGTCGCTGCAATTGGAGCGGACATCATGCACACCTGCCAGGCCATTGCCGGTATCCACGGCCCCCTGTTCCACGGATGGATTGGCCATTTGATGACACAGCACACACACTTGGGCGTAGTTGCCGTTTTTTTCCTTTGCCAGGTAAGGACGCAGCCTCAGTGCGGGCTTGAGTCGGGTGACGCCTTTGCGGGAATCATCCAGCATCAGCTTGTGGTTTCGAGTGCCGTGCATGACATGGCAATCGGTGCATTCGACAAACTGCGCATAGTGATACCCGCTGTCGCCACGCAAACCGGTATACGTTCCGTCCCCGCCCTCCATCACGCCATGTTTGTCGATGTAGCGGTAGTTGTCTTCAATGGTGACCAGCGGATCGTTCAGTCCGTATTCGGGCCTAAGCTGTATCCTGACCCCACGCGGTTGGTGCGTCTGGTTATGGCAACGCAGGCAAAAATCACTCTGGTTGGGATAGGGCGAAAGCTTGCCGTCTGCGTCTTTGAGCGGAGTCAAATCGACATTTAGCTCGAACACCCCGTCCATGTCTGATTTCAAGTGACACAGCAGACAGTCGCCGTCTCCTAATGCCCGGTCAGTTCCCACTCTGAAATCGTGGTTGTGCGGGCCTGTTTGAATGGGGTGCAGCGGTAAATCCTGGTTGTTATGGCAAATCAGGCAAGGTCGCTGCTGGCCGGTGCCGTTGTCACCATGACAGCCGCCGCAGGTCTGATAACCGTGCGTTTTCACGATAGGACGTATCAGCGGGGCGCGTTCGTGTATCTGTCGCAACACATGGCAGCCCTGACAATTGGCCCTGCCCCAGGCAGAGCCGTTTTCACCATGAGACGGTGTCAGCAGCAAATTGCCGGTAACGGTGGATACGCTGTATTGGCCGGCCCAGGCCGAGTGGCTGAGCAGCACCGCCATCAAAACCGTCATCAGTACACGTAAAGGCAGCATCATCGGCTGACCCTGTGGCATTCATCACAGTAAGGGGTATTGTGGCAACGGCCACAACTTAAGGTGTCGATGCGTGCTTCCAGACCATGCAGACTGCGGTATCCCAGCGGATGATAGCCCTGACCGGCGGTATCCCGGCGGAAATGGCAGTTGGTGCAAAAGGACAGATCCAGGTGGCAGTCCCGACACGCCGCCTCATCGCGACGACCGGCTTCTCCGTGGTGGTCGATGTAACTGAAATTGTGGTCGGCAGGCCATATTTTGGTACGGTCATCGTGGCACAGTTCACATCGCCACGGGCCACGCCGCTCATCGACATGACAGTTGTGGCAGACCGCCTTGAGTGGTTCGTTGGCGATGGTGGTTAAAGGTTTGAGATTCTGCTTGTCTCTTCGCGTGTTGGGCCCAAAACCGTGGCACAACAAACAACTGTCGCCTTCCTCTTCCATGACCGCGAAATGGGCCTTGTGCGGGTAATAAATGTCGCTTCGTTTATCGCGCTTTTCCCACCAGGTGGGCTCATGTTGGGCCTCCTCTGCAACCACTCGCCCGTCATTCGCACTCCAGGGCAAGCCCGTCCACCCCAGCAAAAACAGCGTGATCAGTATCAGTGCGCGGTACATCAGTTGGCCTTGGGTTTGAAAGGATCAAAGTAGTAAATGACCTGTACCGCTGCCAGATATTCATCCGGCAGGCGGGTATTCCAGATTTGACTGGCGGCCAGATGCACAATCCAGTTGTTATGCACCATGTAGCGGGCCTCGGCCTCTGCTCCCATGGCGCGATTATCCCCATAGAATTGTTTTTGCTCGAAACGTAAAGCCGTGTTGAGCTTGATTTGTAGTCGGGCACTGGCGGTATGACTGAGCGCGGCATAAGCACTTTTGGCCTGATCCGCTCCCAGGCCCAGGTAGTCCAATTCACCCGATAACGACAGATTGGGGGTGATGCGGCACGTCACGCCCAGGTCTCCACCGTAGCCGTCGTCGCCCTCTCGGGTGGCCCGCATTCCGCCCACGTACCCCGTCCAGCGTGGGTTCGGGCTGTAATGCACTCTGGATTTCAGCAGGGTTTGTTCGCCCAGGGCGTACGCGCTGTAAAAGCGTTCACGGAACGACAGAAACGGTTCACGAGGACGGTAATACTCATAGCTGCCACGCAAGCGCAGTTGTTGGCTCAAATCAGCCCATGCGGTGGTCAGGGCGTTTTCCATTCGGGCTTGATCGCTGCGGTAGGTTCCCAGCACACTCCATTCGTATTGGCTGTAGCGTTTGGGCCGCCAATGCCCGGTCGCCGTAGTGGCCAGTTGCCAGCGATCTACCCCCTCGGCTGGGGTTTTGGCGGCGGAATTAAGCGTAACCGGAACGGCGTAGTTGATCCCGGCATCGGCCAGCAACAGTGCGGCCTCTACCCCGTCGACAGCAGACAGGTTGGAGGCATTCGCACTGACCGTCGCCGGGGTGGCGTACGCGAACCGCTGGTAGCCGCCCCTCACATCCAGGTTTTGTAGCCAGGGCCAGTTCGCTCCGCCCAAGTTCAGGTTCCATAATCTTCGCCACTCCACACCGCCTATGAAATCACCCTCCACCGAGCGCACATGGTCTATGCGGCGTGGACGACCGGCATAGAGTTCAACTCGCCAGGGTTTACCCTCCGGGGTGTAGGTGAGTGCGCCGCCGTCTACCAGATAAAAACCCAGGTTATCGGTGCGCTCAAACCGACCAAGCTTGATGCGGCTATCCAGCGAGGAATAGCCCTGGTCGAGATACGCCTGATACAGCCTGGAGCCACTCTCGAAATCAAAGCGTCCGGCGTGGCCCATGACGTCCACCGCGCCTTTCAGGTCACGGTTGCTGTCTTCAAACCCCACCTGCCCCCAAACTTCGCCTAATACATCAGATTGCCCGGTGTAGCGGTTGTCGGTTTGCAGCTTGGTACGCACCTGACCGTGCCAGGTCCAGGCGTGTACCGCTGCAACCGGACTCAACAACAGCAGCAACAGCCATCCACGCATGAAGACACAGAACACAAGGGCTTTAAAATTCCCGACGATCGTCCTTGTGAGCGATTTCTGTCGCCGGTAAGGATTCCTGTTTTTTCTTGGCCAAGGCCCAAAAGGCCAGAGTGCCCACCACAATCACACAGCTACCACAATTGCTGCACCGCCCTTGCTGGGGAATCGTGCAGTTGGATGACACGGCGGCATGACCTAGCGCCATACCGGCCCCGGCCAACCAGGGCAGGAGTTGCTGGACACGAGGGTGAGTACGCAAAGCGGCCAGAACTGTGGATTGATGTTTCATGGGATACGCTCTAAGGCAAAAGAGATGAGGTGGTGAGGACAATGACAGCAAGAACAGGCAATAACTTGGCCAGCTATAAAACCTAGTGTTTCAGTCTGTTATTGGAATGAAAACCAGGCTGAATAGGTGATATGGCGCATGAAGTGTGTCATTTGCCGCAATCCAATTAAAGGCGGGGGATCCTTAACGGCGTTTTAGCAGTCGCCAAACGCCCACTCCCATGAACAGCGCGGCAAAACCCAGCAAGACGCTGACTTCTTTCAGAATGTCCGGGATCGTCAATCCGCGAACAATGACATCCTGATAGGCTTTGAGTGCCCAGGCCTGAGGGGTATAGAGGGCGATGGTTTGCATGGGGCCAGGAAGAATATAGGCAGGCACCATAAGCCCACCTAAAGCCGCCAGAGTAATGGTCAGAAACAGAGAGAGGGTATCGACCTGCGCTTCGCTACGCCCCAGTGAGGCCACCAATACCCCCAAACCACACGCCGCCAGGGCGGTTGCCAGTGACACCAGAATAAACGCAGGAAGATCGCCTATGCGTAGCCCGAACACCGCCCACCCCAGGCCAAACATCAAGACGACCTGCAACAGGTTGATTCCGTAATAGGGCAACAGCTTGCCGATCAGAAAAACCGCCGGATGCAATGGGGCCATACGCAGTCGGGCGTGAACGCCTTCGGTGTGTTCGTGCAGGAAACTTTTGGCCAGGGTGAGCATGATGAAGAACATGCCGAAAATGGCATAGGCCGGAACGTTCTGCTCGGTAGCGGTGGGGCGTTGTGTCTGAGTGTAACCAGAGGGCGGGTCAAGCGAAGGCACGATGCGGTGCGTCATTTCCTGCGTCAACGTCGCCGCCAGATACCTCGTCATACGCACTTTTTCTACCAGCGCACCAATGGTCTCTCGAACCGCCGACTGCAACTGGGTGTTGACCACGGGATCGACGACCAGGCGGATGACGGATTCGCCTGCCCTGCCCTGCAAGCCTTCCGTGTAAGCGGGCGCGAAAACTAAACCAAACCGGGCTTTGCCGTCACGAATTAGCTGCTCCATCTGCTCCAGACTCAGCGGTTCGTTTTCCCATAGTTCCCGGAATACGATGCCTTCCAGATCGCGCCCCGCCTTCAGGGTTTCGGTTGCCAGAGTGCCGCTATCCAGATTGACTACCCAAATGTCTATGGGTTGATGGCGGGTTCCTGCTTCGAATACCCCCTTCAAAGCCAAACTCATGATGATGATGAAAAAGGCCGGCATCAGAAACAGCATCAGCACCGCTTTGAGATCACGCCTTAACAGTTTGATTTCCTTGGTGACCAGAGCCTGGATTTGTCTGAACATCAGCATGGTTTAGTCCCGGGTCTTGCGACCGGTCAGTGTCAAAAATACCGTTTCCAGGTTGGGTTCCTGCCATTTGAGGGTATGCACACTCAGACCTCTGGCGGCGAGACCGGTCATAATCGCCGGCAAAGCCGTTTCCGGTTGGCGGGTTTCGAGTCGCCAGCGCGTGGGTGATTCCGCAATTCCCTTTAGCTTGAGTTCGTGGGTGAATGTTTCCAGCAGCGAGGGTTCCGGGATGCTGGCCAGTTCGATGTCAATCGAACCCGTCGCAAGCGTGCGTACCAGGTTGTGCGGGGTATCCAGTGCCATGATTCGGCCCTGATCCATAATGGCCACCCGGTGGCAGAGGCGATGCGCCTCCTCCAGGTAGTGTGTGCTGTAAATGACGGTCAAACCGGCCTGGTTGAGTTCGCGGAGGGTTTCCAGTATGGCATGACGACTCTGGGCATCAACCCCTACGGTGGGTTCGTCCAGGATCAGAATCTCAGGCTCATGCAGCACACCGATGGCGATGTTCAGCCTGCGTTTCATGCCGCCTGAAAATTCGCCTGCGACTTGATCGGCCCGGTGCTCCAGTTGAGCAATCTTAAGGCCGTAACGGATTCGGTTTTCCAGTCGGTTGCCCCTCATGCCGTGCAAACGGGCGAAGAAATCCAGATTGTCACGCGCACTGAGCATGGGGTAAAAGGCGAAGTCCTGCGGAACCAGGCCGAGCATCCGTTTTTGTGCCTGGGTGCGCGGATGGGCCGGGAGTCCGTCCAGGCGAATCTGCCCGCCGGTGGGTGCCAGCAAGCCACACAGCATGGCCAGCGTGGTGGTTTTGCCGGCCCCATTAGGGCCTAGCAATCCAAAAAACTCACCCCTGGCGATGGAAAAATCCAGCCCCCTTACGGCGTGAGTCGTGCCATAAGCACGAGCCAGTTGCTCGACCTCCAAAGCGGGGTGGTAGGTGCCTGCCCGGTCATTCATGCGTGGGTTTCAATAGCCTTTGGCCAGTATGGGCCGTAAGTATAGGCCGGTGTAGGATGCCGGAACCTCGGCAACCTGTTCCGGTGTGCCGGCCGCGATCAGCGTACCGCCGCCTTCTCCGCCTTCAGGGCCCAAATCAACCACCCAGTCGGCGGTTTTGATGACATCCAGGTTGTGTTCGATCACGATGACCGTGTTGCCTTGGTCGCACAACTGATGCAGCACCGTTAATAACTGGCGGATGTCGTGAAAATGCAGGCCCGTGGTGGGTTCATCCAGAATGTACAGTGTTCGGCCTGTGGCGCGTCTGGACAGTTCTTTAGCCAGCTTGACCCGTTGCGCTTCGCCACCGGACAGCGTCACGGCATTCTGACCCAGGGTGATGTAGCCCAGGCCGACTTCAGTCAGCGTGTCGAGTTTACGGGCTACTGTGGGTATGGCTTGAAAGAATAGGCCGGCTTCCTCGACCGTCATGGACAAAACCTCGTGTATGGTTTTGCCTTTGTAGCGGATTTCCAGCGTTTCCCGGTTATACCGCTGCGCTTTGCATACATCGCAATGCACGTAGATGTCAGGCAGAAAATGCATCTCCACTTTAATTACGCCATCACCGGTACAGGCCTCGCACCGCCCCCCTTTGACATTGAAGCTGAACCGCCCCGGGCTGTAACCACGAGAACGGGACTCAGGTGTAGCGGCGAATAATTCTCGTATGGGTGTAAACAAGCCTGAATACGTCGCCGGGTTGGAGCGCGGGGTGCGACCGATAGGGCTTTGGTCTATATCCACCACTTTGTCGAACCATTGCAAACCCTCCACACCGTCCGAAGGAGCCGGTTTCTGCTGGGCATCGTTGAGTTCATGCGCTGCAATTTTGAGCAAGGTGTCGTTAATCAAGGTGGATTTGCCGGAACCGGACACGCCGGTCACGCAGGAAAACAACCCAACGGGAAACGCCACGCTGACTTTTTTGAGGTTATTGCCGCGTGCTTTTTTGAGCGCGAGCCAGCGGTGATCCGGTGTGATGGGACGGCGGGTGGGTATGTCTATGCGTTGAACACCGGACAGATATTGACCGGTCAGGGAATCCGCCGAGGCCATGATGTCGGCGGGAGTGCTTGCGGCCACGATGCGTCCACCGTGTACCCCGGCCCCAGGGCCTATGTCTACTACATGATCGGCCAGGCGAATGGCATCCTCGTCGTGTTCCACCACAATGACGGTATTACCCAGATCACGCAAATGTATGAGGGTATCCAGCAGGCGTTGATTATCACGCTGATGCAAGCCAATTGAGGGTTCGTCCAGCACATACATGACACCCACCAGACCGGCCCCGACCTGACTGGCCAGGCGGATACGCTGGGCTTCGCCACCGGATAAGGTGTCGGCACTGCGATCCAGGCTGAGATAATCCAGCCCAACATTCATGAGAAACCTAAGCCGTTCGGCAATTTCCTTGACGATACGCTCGGCCACTTCTGCCCGTCTTCCGCTCAACTCCATTTGTTCGAAAAACGCAGTCAAACGCCTGATGGGCAAGTGTGTCAGGTGCGGTAAGGGGGTATCGTCCAGATACACATGCCGCGCCGCCACATTGAGCCTGGAACCCGCACAACTCGGGCACGGCTTATTGGCCATGAAGCGGGCCAATTCCTCACGCTGGTGGGCAGAATCAGTTTCCCGGTAGCGTCGTTCCATGATCGTAATAATGCCCTCGAAAGGCCGGTTTTGTACTTGAGTCACCCCTCTGGGTGTCACCGAACGCATACTCACGTTTTGCTTGCCACTGCCATAAAAGATGAGATTGACCGCCTCATCCTTAAGGCTTTGAAAAGGTTGTTCCAGCGAAAACCCAAACTGAACCGCCAACGACTCCATCAACGAGGAGAAATAAGGATTGCGCTGATCCCAGCCTCTTACTGCGCCATTAGCCAGGCTGATGCGAGTATCCGGTACAACCAAAACCGGATCGACAAAGGTTTTAACGCCCAGGCCATCGCAATCCGGACAGGCACCTTTGGGGTTATTGAAGGAAAAGATGCGCGGTTCCAGTTCGCTTAATGAGTAACCGCATTGTGAACAGGCATATTGGCTGGAATACACCAGCGTGGTTTCAGTATCGTCCATGGCGACCACCTGAACAATACCGTCCGATAACTTCAAGGCGGTTTCAAAAGATTCAGCCAGACGAGTGGCTAGATCCGGTCTGATTTTGAACCGATCCACTACCACGTCTATGCTGTGTTTGCGTTTCAAATCCAGTTTGGGCGGGTCATCCAGTTCATACACTTCTCCATCAATACGCGCCCTGATGTAGCCCTGATTACGTAAATCATCGAGTAACTGAACGTGCTCGCCCTTGCGTTCACTGACCACCGGAGCCAGCATCATCCAGCGACTGTCTTCAGTTTGGGTTAATACATGATCAACCATCTGACTAATGGTTTGGGCTTCCAGGGAAAGACCGTGTTCAGGGCAACGCGGAGTTCCCACCCGGGCATACAGCAAACGCAGATAATCGTAGATTTCGGTGATGGTACCGACAGTGGAGCGGGGATTATGTGAGGTGGATTTTTGCTCTATGGAAATGGCCGGGGACAAGCCTTCGATATGATCGACATCCGGTTTTTCCATTACCGAAAGAAACTGACGGGCATACGCAGAAAGAGATTCCACATACCGCCTTTGGCCTTCTGCATACAGGGTATCAAATGCCAGCGATGATTTGCCTGATCCGGAAAGCCCGGTAATGACAATCAGGCGATCACGAGGCAAATCCAGGTCGATATTCTTGAGGTTATGGGTGCGAGCACCCCGGATTATTATGGTATCCATGGAAACAGGAAAAGCCAGAATCGAGTGTTAGGTATCAACGGCCATGCTGCATCAGGTTGAACGTGATATCTGCGGCCTGACGATTGGGTTTAACATCATGTACCCGGAATATCCTGGCTCCTTTACTAACCCCCCATACCGTAGTCGCGACAGTGGCACCCAAAAGGTTTTGAGGATTTTCTTCCTGACAGATGGAACCCATAAAACGTTTACGACTGGCACCCAGTAATACCGGATACCCTAAAGCCACCAGTTCATCCAGGCGGGCAATCAATTCCAGATTATCGTCCCGGCGTTTACCAAACCCAATACCCGGGTCAAGAATAATATGCTCGGGGGGAATTCCGTTACGCTCTGCCGAGGCGGCCCTGTTCTTGAGATATTCAATAACTTCCCTGGCCGCATCGTCATAATGCGGATTATCCTGCATGGTCACGGAAGAAGAACCCTGACGGTGCATCAATATCAGGGGGAGTGCCCGTTCGCGTACTATATCCAGCATGGCCGGGTCATCGGTACAGGCTGATACGTCATTGACTATATCCACGCCAGCCTTTACTGCTGCTCTGGCCACCTGGCTACTGGTGGTGTCTATACTCAACAGACAGCGGTCAGAGGGTATTACTGCCCGCAATGCCTCTATAACCGGCAAAACCCTGGCCATTTGCGTGTCAGCCTCTACAGGCTTTGCTCCCGGACGAGTAGATTCACCCCCTATATCCAGTATGTCAGCTCCTTCATTGACCATACTGACGGCCTGAGCCAGTGCCGCACCTGCATCCATGTAATGTCCACCATCAGAAAAACTGTCGGGGGTAATATTGAGTATGCCCATAACAAGAGGGCGCGGTGCCAGGATTCTTTGCCGATAATTCACGCCTTGCCCCGGGAATCACGTTCAGGTGTCAGTTCTTTATACAGGGCAATACATTCTTCGGCCTGCTCACTGACCGGACGGGGGATTACCGATTCACGCGCCTGGCTAAATGATAATGGAGCCTCGTCTATTTCTTTCAGCGCGGCAATCAATCCAGCCGGACTACCGACATCAACCACCCGACCATTCTGCCTATCGGTAATGGCATCCCCCACCGCGCCCCGATCAGAAGCAATGACCCATACTCCTGCATAAAGGGCTTCACGGGTGACTAAACCAAAACTCTCAGGCCAGAGAGAAGGTGCTACAAGTACATCCATGCGGGCATATAAGGCATTCACTTCAGACTGTTTGACCTTGGCATAAAAACGCACAGGAGTAGTTCCCCAAAGATCATGATAGGTTTCACCAGGTTCCAGAGCATGATCAATAATGCTTATTTCAAGGTTATTGAACCGGGCTGAAATAATGGCTTCCCGCAGTATATAAAACCCTTTATGAAAACTCATGCCGCCTAAATGCCAGACCCTGATACGGTTTGACGATGCCGGTTCTCTGGGCAATACATCAAACAATTCCATTCCATTTTCATTGGTTCTAAGCCGTCCTGAAGTTACCGAGTTCTCATGCAGCAGGCGAAATTTGTCTGACACGGCCAACACCCAGGCCGCCTCATTCATGGCGCGATACAGGCGATTTTTCCGCTCCAGCAACCAGAGTAAATCGTCGTTCTCTGCATTACTGCCAGAAAATGGATCAGCAGGATCAATTTCTTTCCCGTTTTCATCCATCAGAAACAGATAGCGGGATAACCACCAGCCATCATGCAGGGTAATGAGATAGGGTATTTTCATTTCCCTGGCCACATCGACTACCGAAGCCGTTAAAACCTGTATGGAGTGGAAATGAATCAGGTCAAATCCGTTGCGACGATAAAATTCCTGACAGAATGAATATACCTGTTCATCTTCATAATCTGCCCATTCCCGGGCAGGTATTCTGAGTTTGGTCACAAGGGCCGCTCCGTACCGATACTGTACTACGGAATATGGTTGCCAGTGGGCAGGATCGTATTCAGTGGTGAGTATCTGGATCTCGTAATCATCAGGATAGTGTTCCAGCAGGTATCGGACATGGGACTCTACAATACGGGTGGCCCCGCCCACCGATTGAGGCGCGAAAAAGACATTGACAAACAAAAGTTTGATTTTGCGCTGTTCAGGCAAGGGAGAGACGGCCGTGTCATTTAATAGTTGTTCCAGAATACGGATACCGACCTGGGGATGGTAACGTTCAAAGGTATCCGCTTTGGCTTTCAGGCCTATATCACGGCGCAAAGTGTCTGATGCCACCAGGCGCGACAGTTGCTGTATCCATTCATTCGTGTCAGTGGCAAACAAAACGTTCTCTTCAGGCGTTAATACGTGGCGGTAAGTGGCGGTAGGTGTCACTACAGATGGAATTCCAAATGCACCGGCCTCAAACCACTTGAGTTCACTTTTGCAATCGGTAAATACGTCCTGCTCAAGCACGGCGATATTGATATGTGCCTGGCGCAAACGGTTGATATACCCCATGTAATTGGGGCTGGGTTCTATAATTCTAATGCGTTCAACCAAACCCGACAGGGAGCGCGGCAGCTTGAAATACCCAATCAGTGTCAATTTAACGTTAGGGTATCGGGTTAGCACCACAGACAAGGCTGGACATAACACCTCGTAAAACACTTGCTTATGCGCCTTGGTGGCACTGCCATAAAATATCTCGATTGACCCGGGTTCAGATGAATTCTGTACTTCTGGTTGCTTGTGATTTCTGGCGTGCAAGGCCAGTTCATCGCTTAACAGGTTAGGATAAATCACCACAGGTTTGTCAAAGCCAGGCAAATTGCGTATTTGTTCGGCCAGAGGTTCGGTGGAACACGTCACGATATCTGCCTGCAAAAGGCCAATCCGGTGCAAAGGATTATCCATACGCAAATGCTGGTGCAGGTCTGTGTCTATCGTGCCTGCATAAGTCGCCAAAGGTGAGGGGAAATATCGTTCGTCGAAGATCAGGTCATCAATATCGTAAATTATGGGTATCTTGAGGCTACGGGCATAACTGATGAGTTCAAGTACCTCGTAAGTAGCGGGTGCACGGCAGATATACAAAACATCACTGTATAACAGTTCTTTCTTGCTTTTAGAATGCTGACTCAGATCATCCATATCAAGATAGCGGGTATTCCATCCCAGCACTCGTGCGTGATCAAGCTTTTGTTTGGTGCGGTAATAGAAACACTGCCAAAGGGATTGTGAGGCTACAAAAACAACAGTGCGATATTGTCTCGATATGCTGCTGCGTGTCTCCGGAACCTGACACAGTTCATGTATAAGCGTATTAAAATTATCTATGGCATTCATGGCACGATTCAGATCCTCATGCCGCTCTTGCAGGGCACGATCAGTTTCTTCAGTCGTGGACAAATTGCCTGTGTGGGTTATTGATGTTTCAATAAACTCACGAACAAAGTTTTCAGCCAGTTTGAATCCGGCCGATTGCTGAGGGTTAAAATCCAAACCTCTGGACAAAAGCCTGATGATGTCATCCGTGTATTGGCGGTATAGATTGATTTGATGTTGACAAATGATACTGAATATAAGGCCGGCTTCATGATAAACCTTCCACCAGGTAGAGCCATTAATCGTGGCCTGCGTATAATATTGCAGGGCATCATGGTTCAAACCCAGTTGTTGACTGATTCTGCCCGTTAACGAGTACAATTCAACCGTTTTCTCAATGACTTCATCTTTTGCAAGAATACCCAAAAAACTCAAAGCAAGCTGGGGATCATCATAGACTTCACTCAAGGTTCTGGCCATAACGATAATGTATTTATTCAACAATATCCTGTACTGGGCATCCGTAGTATTGTGCGATTGGAATTCAAGAATCATCTGGTAGTAGCTTTCAAGACATGATGGTCTTAAATATTTTTTATACCTGGTAGCCAGGAAGGACTTGAATGTGGTTGATTTTGATACTTTTACAATACTTGTTTTTAGCTCAATCAAATCCGGATTATCGCTTTCTGTATTTTCAGTAACGATCTCCCCTTCAATGTGAGTGGAACTGCCATTATCCAGCCATCCGGATTCTGCCGGTTCTGTGGATAATTCACTTTTTAACAGAAATTCAGTCTCCTTGTAAAAATCCCGTTCAAAGTCATCCAGTTGGGATTGATCCAGTTGCTGGCGGGCAGTTTGTGCCATTATTCTATATAAATGAAAATCAAATGCTGGACGCAAATCCTCTTTTCGATTTGCCAGCCATGCAGGCGTAAACATATTAACCAGTTCGGAAAACTCTTTGGTTTTATACAGGTTCTGGCATATCAACAGAGCAATGCAATGGATGCTCCTGATTCCCATATCGCTATCCGTTTTATCATAACGCTGAAAACTCAAGGCTTCCTGTAATAAAGTACGCTTATTGGTGAGGGTAATTTTATCTATATGCTTCGTGTTCCAGATAACGACCCATACCTGCTGCGCCAAGGCTTTGGTGATTTTTACAGGGCTTCCACTCAACTCCCGAGTTCGGGCGAGGTCGTAATATGCCTGCAACGAAAGATTCTTCTTGATCGCAGTTAAACCCTCCAATGTAAAATTGTTCCATTTGAACGCACATTTGCCATCACCCAATTCAGCTTCCTTTAAATCCCCCCGGTATTGAGAGGCTTCCATGCTACCAACCGGCACTCCTCCCGAGTATAAATATACAACTGGTTTATATTGAACATCGTTGGGATCCAGTGCCCACCCCGAGACATCGCCTTTTTCATTTAACCCTTCAAACGTACCTTCAAGACGCTTGATGCGTACCTCATCGGTGCTGATACAAATGTTTCTGTATTGATCTTCATTAATGTTTAAGGGGCTGTTAGTCAACTCATGCCTGGCTTCGACATCCAGGTAAGCACGCACACGGCTATCCGGTTTTAATCGACTAATATCCTGGCAATTAAACCCCATATTGAATCCAGCCATGCCATGGGCAATTCCAGCCGCCTTGAGATCAGCCCTGAATTGATTGGCCATGCAGACGCCTAGCGGGAATTCGTCCAGAAACAAATAAACCTTGGGTTTATATCCAGAATCTTCCGGGTCACAGGCCCATCCATAAATATCACCCTTGTTGTTAATGCCTTCAAAATAGCAGCTTATTTTTCTGGCATTTACTTGTTTGGTAGTCCATCCGGCAAGATCAGCATTCATGACCGGTTGATTTGCTTCGGTTGACTCGGTGCTGGTTTTAACAGGACTGTTTTCAAGTTCTATCTGTCTTTCTTTATCCAGATAGGCATGAATATCCGTTGGTTGCCCCTGCGCTGATCTCAATACCGAATCCACACTGACAGTAAACCCCGCTTTTCCGTCGTTTATTCCTGCTTGCCTGAGATCTTCCCTGAATTGGTCGGCTGTCACTACTGCATATAACTGATCACCAACATAAATATAAACCTTGGCTCCATCCCCGGACGAGCCAGAATCAATAGCCCAGCCATAGAGTTGGTCATCCGTACTGATTCCTTCCAGATATCCTCGTTTATCGCTATCATTCATTATATTCATGTTCGTATTCACTGCGTCGTCTGGTCTACGTACGGTGCTAATAAAGCCTTAAATTCTGATTCACTTAGAATGGAAACAGCTAACCGCTGGGCATCCTGTAGTTTTGATCCGGGGGATTGAGCGGCAATCAGATAACTGGTCGTTGATGAAACATTAGACATAACACGCCCTCCCAGTTGTTCCAAAACCAGTTTGGCTTCGGTGCGGGTCATATCAGTCAGAGTACCGGTAAGCACAAAGGTTTTACCATTTAAAGGTAATTCGGCAGGTGCTATAGTGGCTATTGGTTGCCAGTGTATACCCATGTCCAGTAATTCTTTTATTATGGTGCGGTTATGTTCCTGCCCGAAAAAGGTCAAAATATGCCCGGCTACCGACGGGCCTATGTCTTTAATCTGTTGCAGATTATCCATTTCAGCGGCCATGATGAAGTCTATGTCACCATAATGTCTCGCCAGATTTTCGGCGGTAATCTCACCCACTTCCCGTATACCCAATGCAAACAGAAAACGCGGTAATGTCGTCGTTTTACTGTGTTCCAGCGACTCAATAAGTTTATGTGCCGACTTTAAGCCCATACCATCCAGCCTGGCCAATGATTCTGCATCAAGTCGATACAGATCGGCCACGGTAGTTAGCAGTTTGTTTTCGATGAGTTGATCCACTCGTTTATCGCCTAAACCGTCTATGTTCATGGCTCTGCGTGAAGCAAAATGTTTAATTGATTCCTTATGCTGGGCCGGGCAAAATAAACCACCACTACACCGGGCTATTGATTCTCCGGGTTCCAGTTCTACAGTAGAACCACAGGCCGGACACTCTTTGGGCAACTGGAAAATAACCGTATCTGGCGGTCTGTACTCCGGCATAACGGCTTCTACCCTGGGTATTACGTCGCCTGCCCGTTTTACCCGCACCGTATCGCCTATGCGTATGTCTTTTCGATGTATTTCATCAAGATTATGCAAGGTGGCATGAGTCACTATTACGCCTCCTACGTTAACAGGCTCCAGCACGGCTACCGGGGTTAATGCACCGGTACGGCCCACTTGAACCTGAATATCGAGTATGCGGGTAGGCATCTCTTCGGCTGGAAATTTATGGGCAATGGCCCAATAAGGGTCATGGGAGCGAAACCCCAAGGCCTCCTGCCAGTCCAATCGATTCACTTTATAAACTATGCCGTCTACATCATACGGCAATTCCTGGCGACGGTTTTTGAGATCGTTAAAGTAACTCAGACAGGCGTTAATTCCAGTGGCTATTTGTGACTCAGGCGATACGGGCAAGCCCCATCGGGCGAAGCGCTCCATTAAAGCACTTTGGGTTTCAGGTCGTTCAGCATCAGGATAAATACCTATGCCGTAACAATAAAACATCAAAGGGCGTTCGGCGGTATTTTTTGAATTCAACTGCCGCAAACTGCCAGCGGCTGCATTTCTGGGATTGGCAAAAATCCTTTCTCCTGATAGCTGATTGCGTTCATTAAGTGCCAGAAACCAGGCCCTGGGCATGAAAACCTCACCACGCACTTCGAATAAACCTGGATATTCGCTTCCGTTGAGTTTCAGGGGGATGGCCCGTATGGTCTTGACGTTATTCGTAACCTCCTCTCCGGTTTTGCCGTCCCCCCGGGTAGAGGCCTGAACCAGTATTCCGTTTTCGTATATCAGACTAACCGCAAGGCCATCCAGTTTGGGTTCCATCAGATACTCAATCAGTGCTTGTCCGTCGAGTTTTAATTGCTTGATGATGTCTTTTTGAAAAGAGACTACCTGCTCGTCATTAAATGCGTTTTTAAGTGACAGCATGGGTACTTTGTGGGTAACCTCCCTGAATC
>JBPCSC010000272.1:0-1462 GCA_051007495.1 Methylococcaceae bacterium
ATAGTCAACAAAGTGTGCATGAAAACATTTATTTCTGCCCTGGCTTTTAATTCAGGGCACAAGTAAAAAATAACGCGTCGGGTTGGGTGATTCCGGCCTGGGCCACCGGGGATTTACCCCGCATGAGGGGATACCATTAAATTAATGATTCGGGAACAGGGCGTGTGTATGGGTAGATACTGCCATACACTTGAGTTTGATGTAATCATAACATAAATAAAATTCTGCCGGAAGATCAATCAATTCAAGAGGGTTGCAAATACAGGGAAGCGGAATCACCCGGGCCGGTATTCCCAAAGCCCGGGCACTGAGGCAGAGATCCGTTCCGTAGAGGTAAAAATGGGGGCAGGGCAGGGTCAAATCATGAGCAAAATCACACTTCGGTATTAACGCGGGTGTTGATGGTCAGGCATCACCCGGACGGGTCAAATGTCGCCTCCAGGCCGATTTAATCCGGGCTGTGAGATCGGTTCTATCCAGTATATTCCGCGCCGTTCTATCCAGACACAGGCTGGCACCCAGAAAAAATCTTAATAAAAGAAAATACCAGGAAGATTTGAATAAAAGAATGCTCTGTTCAAGCCAGGCAGTAGTACCCAGTTGTCGTTTATACTGAGCATCACCCAATCCCCAATCCACGTTGTACACGCCTTCATGACGCAGTTGTTCCATCATCCACAGGATTAACAAAATGCCTGGGGAATAGTCCTTGAATGCTTGATCGTAACCCAGTTCAGACCCATACAGAATATCACCGTAGACAATGCCGATACAAAAACACACCAGGGTATCATCCACCCATAAAAGAGCCATGCGAAGCACACCACGACGGGCATATAAATCCATGCGTTCCCGATAGTCCATATCGTTATTAAACCCTGTACCCAAGCCGCGTTGATAGGTTTTGCAGGCGAGTTGCTCTATCTTCAGTAAAGTATCGGCAATATGCTCAAACTCAGTCAGCCATTGCCATTTGATACGCCCGTTAAACGCCTTTAAGAACGTGCTTTGCCGTTTAAGCAAGTACGCACGGTGTTTGGATTTCATGCGTTTAAGCAGGCTATCGGCAGCATCTGACAAACAGGCTTGCCAATGCAGTTGGCTCAGTATGCCTTTTTCACAATACCATGCAGGGGTCTGTTTCATCAGCGTAGTGTGCAGAGAAGAACGGATGTCCAGTGCCGGAAAAATCACCTGGCCCACATCACTATCAGACAACCAATGGAGGGTATCCCTGACCAGTAAACCGGCAATAGGCCCATCCTGTAAGCCTAGAAAGCCATGGTATAACACGGTCAAGGTTTTAACGGGAATGCCCGGGCATTTCAGATACCCTATGGAAGGGGCAAACGGAATGGTTTCCACCCGACCGGCCAGTAAGGCTAAAGGTTGATCCTGCCGATAAACCACCATTACCCAGGGATAATGCACTTCAGAACGTAACCGGCACACCAGCAAAAAC
>JBPCSC010000273.1:0-3633 GCA_051007495.1 Methylococcaceae bacterium
GTAGAACCTGATGCAATCAATGCCTTTTGCTGGCTGTGCTGTGGACATGCCTTGGGTAGTTCAGCAGGCATTGAATATTTCAAGTGTAGCATGAGGGCACAAAAAAACCGCCCCGGTTCCGGTCAAGGAAACGGGGCGGTGGGTTCGGACGTTGTGACCGGGTTATTTGTCAGTGGTGGATTACGTCTTGCCTACCGTGTATCCATTCGGAACCCTGGAGCGTTCGCGGCGATAGGGGTAGGGAAGGCTTATGCCCCCCTCCAAATGGATAAGATTTAGTCAAAACAAAGTGCCTGTCCTTTAGTTTCGTGGGAGTAATACAGGAGTATAGTGTCCGATTCAGTCACCGGAAAATCTACGATATTATTGTAGCCACCGGTAATGTCAGAAAACTGGAAGGAATCTGTACCCGCACCGCCATACCAGCACCTCCAGATAAAGTATCAGCCCAGCCAAATCCCGTTAACCAACCATCTGGACATCTTCAGCAACTGCTTTCTCGCCTCTCGGATAGCTACTTTTTCAATGCAAACAAGTCTAGTGGTTCTACAGTCATGAACCAGACTATTCGGCCAAGACGGCTTCAATTCGCTTTGACAGTTCAGATGATCCGCCTTTTTTGAAGCCGAATTCAATATGACGAATAATACCTTTACGGTCTATCAAAAAAGACGAAGGCATGGCCTGTACTTCAAAGCGGTTCGGACAGGAATTGTCTTCGGTGCGGGCGATTTGCAGGGTATTAGGATGTTGTATTAGAAAATTTCTGGCATCGTTGGCATCGTCATCCAGATTCAAGGCAATAACGCTTAAACCACGGCTTCCCAGGCGTTTCTGCATATCATCCATAAACGGCATGGATTGCAAACAAGGGCCACACCATGAGGCCCAGAAATCCAGATACACCACGCGGCCACGATAAGCCTCAATATCCAGCGGAGTACCCTCATTGAGTGTTTTCATGATGCAGGATGGCACCTGTATACCGGTTTGCAGCGCGTAAGATTCACTAAACCCCAGGCACAGGCTCAGGGTGAACAGTACATTTGGAAAATTGATTTTGAGCATCGAACATCACCTTAAAAGAATACTATTTAGCCACCCAAGGCACGGAACCCGCCAGCGTCCTTCATTTTGACCTTAACCGGACGCACCCGTCGTTGGTGCGGGTTGTTGTCGAAATGACGAAGGGGGTTTGCCTGTTTTTTTGAAATTTCCCTTCGCTCTATTCTGTTCGACAGGATTCATCAGGTTCAGTTTGGCCTGGTAAGGGCGGTTTAAGGATGTCATGGGTAAATGGTATTGGATTTGACTGCAAACCATAGGTATCGGTGTCGGTAAAGCCCGGGAGTTTAAGTATGAGACTACTCAGCATTCGGACTGAGGCCGGAGCCATCACGTATCCGTTACGAAAATGCCCGCAGTTGAGATAAAGGTTAATTATCTCCGGGTGGCGGCAGATGTAAGGAATACCCTGAGGAGAGCCTGGCCTGAGTCCGGCCCAATGTTTTTCTACCTGTATGGGGCAATCGGGTAGCCAGTGGCGGGCGAATGATAAAAGTTCCTGATAAGCCGTTTCAGTGGTGGAAGAGTCAAAACCAGAGTATTCCAGAGTACTGCCTACGAGTATGTGTCCGTCCCGGCGGGGAATCAGATATTTGCCGTTACATAGCAGTATATGGGTGAGGGTTCCTGGTGCGGTTTTGACTACCAGCATTTGCCCTTTAACAGGTTCTACCGGCAAGCCTGCGCTGTGTTTATCCAGGCGGGATTCCAACAGGCCTGACCAGGCACCCGTTGCCATTACATAAGTATCAGCGGTATAGGTGGATCCGGCAGCGTCTACTGCCGTGATTCGTCGCTTCTCCTGCCGTATCCGGGTGACTGTGGCCTGTTCGATAATCTGGCCACCCCACTGGCAAACGTCTTGCCGTATGGCGGCCAGTAAACGCGGATTACGTACCTGTGCGATGTCGGGCAGTCGCAGGGGGTTCCACTCTTGCCAGTTCACGGCAGGTTCCATACTGCGTGCCTGATGGCCGGATAACCAATCGCAGGTAAACCCATAAGTATTGGCCCATTCTTCCACCGAGGCATGTTCCGTTGTGCCCTCTGCCACCATTAATCCACTGCGGTTCCATTCGGGATCCATCCCGGTATTCTGCTGTATCTCCTGCATCAATACGGGATATTCCCTGTGACTCCAGGCAAACAAGCGGTTGATGGGTTCAGGTGCTCGCCAGGGGTATAACGGAGATAATATGCCCCCTCCGGCCCAGGAGGATTCTCGTCCCGTCGTGTGTCGTTCCAGTATGCGTACTGTGGCCCCCTGTTTTAATAGTTCCCGGGCACTCATCAGACCGATAATGCCACCCCCTACAATCAAAATATCGCCTGGTTTTGCCGTCATCAGGGCATTTTTCCCATTTCAGGTTGATTGTTTTTAATCAGCGACGGGGTTCCAACGGGCTGGTTATTACTTTTATGGGTAATCAGTTGTTGCAGTCGCCGGATACCCTGTTCCAGTGACGCATCCATGACGACTACGTTATTCATGGATAATATGATGCGTTGCAGTTCGGGTATGCGGGTGCTGCCGGTGGAGGAGATATACACCGGTTGCAGATATAACACTGAATGGCCTATGGGCAACACGATGATGCGCCCTCTGAGTACGTGTGAACCTTTTTGATCCCAGAAGGCAAACTGTTGGGCGATCAAGGGATCCTGATCAATCAAGGCACTCACCTGGGCAGGGCCTTCTACCTGGGTATCTCGACCAAAACGGTACATAAGGATTTCCTTTTTGTAATCCCCACCACTGATATAAGGTGTACCCGCCACCGCCAGACCACTGAGATTGGCTCTGCCGACCGGTGTCATGGGGCTTACCATGACAAACCCTTCCGGTTCCTGTATGCCTTCCAGTAAATAACTGGTGAGGTAAAAGGGTTTCATGGGGGTATCGTTGATTTTGGGGAAATCCCAGGTTTCGGCCTGTTCATAAAACAAGGCCGGGTCGGTTTGGTGGTAACGGGCGTACATGGCCATTTGGGTGGTGAACAGGTCGCGGGGGTAGCGTAAATGTTCGCGCAGATTGGGGGGCAGGGTATGAATATCCTTGAAGAAACCCGGAAAAGCCCTGGCGTATCCACGGATGATCGGATCTTCCGGGTTGACTACATAATAATCCACCGAACCCTCAAAAGCATCAATCACAATCTTGACTGAATTTCTGATGTAATTGAAATCGGTAGTTTGGTTCTCGGTATTAAAGCGCAGCGCGGTTCGGGTGGCGGACGGATATTCTTTTGACGTGGTATACGCATCAATAATCCAGTACAGACGGTGCGGCGTGACTACCAGATATGGGTCATGATCCAGATGTAAAAATGGCGTGAGTTGCTTGACCCGGTCGAGTATGTTGCGATGAATGAGAATTCGGCTGTCTTCGGTTATGCTGCCGGACAGGAACAGTTTTTCTTCTTTAAGATGAGTGGCCAGTATTAGTCTACGAAACAGATTGCCTACCTTGATACCCCCTTTGCCGGTGTAGTTGAAGCTGGACTCTTCATCAAAACTTGAAATACCCACGATATTGAGTTTGTTGGGTACTACGGCATAAGGCAGGTT
>JBPCSC010000274.1:0-5208 GCA_051007495.1 Methylococcaceae bacterium
ATTTATAAGAGATTTTTGTCTGGACTTGGGGGTCCACTTTAAAGCGCAGTATGACGCAGCCTAATGAAAATTTATTTTTGAGGTAATTCTGAGTATAGTAGCGTATAATTCCAGGCATAACACATCAGCAACAATTACAGCGAACCAAGTTATGAATAATCTACCGAATTGTCCGAATTGTGCATCCACGTACACCTATGAAGACGGAGTCATGTTAATCTGTCCTGAATGCGGTCATGAATGGAAAGCAGAAGAGGGCGGTGTGCAAGTCAGGGGTTTGATGGTCAAGGATTCCAACGGCAACCAGTTAAGTGATGGCGATACCATCACGGTGATAAAGGATTTGAAAGTTAAAGGGTCGTCACTGGTTATTAAAGTGGGTACCAAGGTAAAAAACATTAAACTGGTAGAAGGCGACCACGATATCGACTGTAAAGTGGATGGTATTGGCCCCATGAAACTTAAATCCGGTTTTGTCAAAAAAGTGTGAAACTGAGGGTGATAGACACCAACACCGTTTCAAACAAACCCTTTATGAATCCCCTTGAATTTTAATTTCGGGGCAAGCACTAATTTTTTTGGATCCATGCGCCTGAATTACCCCTCATGGTTTGAACCACGAATAGCGACTGAACGAGGGGCTTTTATCACCGTTTTCTTGAAGTCATTTTGAGTGTAACAGGGGTGAACATTTCGATTTTACGGGTATAAGTACACTCTTTTTCCTTTTCCAGAGTTCCAATTCCATGAAAGCATTGTTTGTATTGAGTCTTTTTTCCGGCCTGTTTGGTCAGGCGGTTGTTCAAGCGGCAGAGTGTGCACCGGATTCCCTGCTTGATTACCAGATGAAACCGTTGCGGGGAGAGCAGACGGTTAATTTTTGTGATGCGTATAAAGGCAAAGTGATACTGGCCGTGAATACCGCCAGTCAGTGTGGGTTTACGCCGCAGTTCAAGGGATTGGAAGCCTTGTATCAAAAATACCGGGATCAGGGTCTGGTGGTATTGGGATTTCCCTCCAATGATTTTTGGCAGGAACATTCCAGTTCAGAAAAAACGGCGGAAGTATGTTATCTCAACTATGGGGTTACATTCCCCATGTTTAGCAAGAGTTCAGTAAAAGGAAAGGAAGCCAATGCTTTTTTTCAGAATCTCATCCAGCAATCCGGCCAATCACCAAAATGGAATTTCTACAAGTATCTGTTAGATACTCAAGGACGTGTAGTTAAAGTATATGCCTCAACCACCGCACCGGATGACGCAGAACTCATCAAAGACATCGAACGGGTTTTAGCCAGTGCCTCGGCAGGTGGGTAAGGGGTTCATTAGGTATCCGTTTTGTAAGCGATGCACTACAGGTGCGAATGAATTCGCACCTGTAGTAAAACCCGGGTGACAAGTCGGGTTTAGATGTATTTGACCGAGCAGATTTCGTATTCGCGTGTACCGGCCGGTGCCTTGACAGCGGCTACATCGCCCACTCGTTTGCCGATCAGGGCGCGGGCTATGGGAGAACTGATGGAGATGAGACCGGCTTTGATGTCGGCTTCGTCGTCACCCACGATTTGATAGGTAACCGTATCGCTGGAATCAGCATCTTCCAGTTCTACTGTGGCACCAAACACTACTTTGTCACCCGGATCCAGTGACGAGACGTCAATAATCTGGGCATTGGATAATTTGGCTTCAATTTCATTGATGCGCCCTTCAGCAAAACTTTGTTGCTCGCGTGCCGCGTGGTATTCGGCATTTTCCTTGAGGTCACCATGCGCCCGGGCTTCGGCTATGGCTTCGATGATTTTGGGACGCATCACGGATTTGAGATGCGTGAGTTCTTCGCGCAGTTTTTCAGCACCGCGCAGGGTTAAAGGTACCTTGTTCATGGTTTTATCCTCCTGATGAGTGGATGTTGAGGTTCAGCCCCGTTACGTTACCTGACAGTATGGCCACATGAGCTTGGATGTCAGGCTTAGGGTGGGGCTTGAGGGTGTGCGGAGTCAGTTCCAGGAACGATGCAGCTCTTGCAAACAGTTAACTGTTTTGGCATCCAGTTCACGCAGGGCGTAACAGGTGGCCTCGGCTCCGGAGAGTGTAGTCGTGTAGGTAACCTGCTGTTGCAGGGCCTGACGACGGATGGTGAATGAATCGGCTATGGCCTTACGGCCCTCAGTGGTATTGATGATGAACTGCAATTCACCGTTCTTGATCATGTCCACGATGTGAGGACGACCTTCATAAACTTTGTTGACGATCGTGCAGGGTATGCCGGCCTGTTCCAGTGCTTTGGCTGTACCTCGGGTGGCTACAAGCTGAAAACCCTGGGCCAAAAGATCTCGGGCTACGCCGAGAATTTTGGATTTGTCGCTCTCCCGTATGCTGATGAGTACGGTTCCTGTGCGGGCCAGCTTGACACTGGCGGCCCGTTGGGCCTTGGCGTAGGCCTCACCAAATGTGCGGCCTATGCCCATGACCTCCCCGGTGGATTTCATTTCAGGTCCTAAAAGCGGGTCAACTCCTGGGAACTTGATGAACGGGAATACGGCTTCCTTGACCGAGAAATAATCTGGAATACGTTCTTTGGTTACCCCTTGGGCTTCAAGACTTTTGCCCACCATGCAGCGGGCCGCTATTTTGGCCAGCGGGTAGCCGGTAGCCTTGGAGACAAACGGCACTGTTCGTGATGCTCTGGGGTTGACTTCCAGTATGTAAATGTCCTCACCCTGAATCGCAAACTGGGTATTCATCAAACCGACTACCCGCAAAGCTTCTGCCAGTAATCGGACCTGTTCACGCAAACGATCCTGCAAGGCGGCACTAAGCCCGTAGGGCGGGATGGAGCAAGCTGAATCACCCGAATGGACACCGGCCTGTTCGATATGCTGCATCAGGCCACCAATCAATACCTGCTGGCCGTCACTCAAGGCATCTACGTCCATTTCTATTGCGTCGTCCAGAAATCTGTCCAGCAGTACGGGTGATTCGTTGGAGACACTCACGGCATCACGCATGTAGCGTTTGAGATCATCATCATTGAAGACGATTTCCATAGCCCGACCACCCAGCACATAAGAAGGCCGCACGACCAGGGGATAGCCAACTTCCTGGGCCGAACGCAAAGCCTCTTCAAGGGAACGGGCGGTGCGGTTGGGCGGTTGGCGTAACCCGAGTTGGTCGACCAGTTTTTGAAAGCGTTCACGATCTTCGGCCAGATCTATGGAGTCGGGTGTGGTGCCCACAATGGGTACACCAGCCGCTTCCAATGCACGCGCCAGCTTGAGCGGAGTTTGGCCACCATACTGCACGATGACACCGGCGGGTTGTTCCAGGTGGACAATTTCCAGCACGTCTTCCAAGGTCAGTGGTTCAAAATACAGGCGATCCGAGGTGTCGAAATCTGTGGAGACGGTTTCCGGATTGCAGTTGATCATGATGGTTTCGTAGCCATCTTCCCGCAGAGCCATGGCGGCATGAACGCAGCAGTAATCGAACTCTATGCCCTGACCGATGCGGTTGGGCCCGCCGCCCAGCACAATGATTTTCTCGCGCTGCGTGGGTTGGGCCTCGCATTCTTCTTCGTATGTGGAGTAGAGATATGCCGTGGCGGTGGCGAATTCGGCGGCGCAGGAATCAATGCGCTTGTAGACGGGCCGAATGCCGTTCGCATGCCGGATGGTTCGCACCTGCATTTCAGTGCAGCCTAGCAGATGAGCCAGACGCGAATCGGCAAACCCCTGACGTTTAAGCTGACGCAGTTCGTCAAGCTGTAGCGTGAGAACAGAACGCGATTTAAGGACCAGTTCGGCCTGAACCAATGACTCGATTTGCGCCAAAAACCAGGGATCAATTTTGCTGTAGGTGTGAACCTGTTCCAGTGTCCAGCCCGAGCGGAACGCATCCGCCACGTAGTAAATCCGCTCAGGACCCGGGTGGGTGAGTTCCCGAACCAAGGCTTCATGGGTATCTTCAGACGCCGCGTCGACTCGAGAGACCAGGCCGTCTACTCCGGTTTCGAGGCTACGCAGTGCTTTTTGCAATGACTCCTGAAAGGTTCGACCTATGGCCATGGCTTCACCCACCGATTTCATCTGGGTGGTGAGCCTGTCGTCGGCTTGCGGAAATTTTTCAAAGGTGAAGCGGGGAATTTTGGTCACGACGTAGTCAATCGTCGGCTCGAATGAGGCCGGGGTGGCCCCGCTGGTGATTTCGTTTTTGAGTTCGTCCAGCGTGTAGCCCACAGCCAGCTTGGCGGCCACCTTGGCTATCGGGAAGCCGGTGGCCTTGGAAGCCAATGCCGAGGAGCGGCTGACTCTGGGGTTCATTTCAATGACGATCATGCGCCCATCCTGGGGGTTGATGGCAAACTGTACGTTGGAACCACCGGTCTCTACGCCGATTTCTCTAAGGACAGCGATGGAGGCATCCCGCATGATTTGATATTCCTTGTCGGTAAGGGTTTGGGCCGGGGCTACGGTGATGGAATCTCCTGTGTGTACACCCATGGGATCCAGATTTTCGATGGCGCAAATGATGATGCAGTTGTCTTTTCGATCCCGAACCACTTCCATTTCAAATTCTTTCCAGCCGAGTACTGATTCCTCAATCAGCAATTCGTGTGTAGGCGACAACTCCAAACCCCTCTCGCAAATCTCCATAAATTCCTGCCGGTTATAGGCGATGCCTCCACCGCTGCCTCCCAGAGTAAATGAGGGGCGGATGACGGCGGGGTAACCGATGTCATCCAGACAGGTCAAGGCTTCATCCAGGGTGTGCGCCACACCGGAGCGAGCGGAACCTAAACCGATGCGGGTCATGGCCTGCTTGAACTTTTCCCGATCTTCGGCCATGTCTATCGCCACTTTGGACGCGCCTATCATCTGCACGGCAAATTTTTCAAGCACGCCATGACGATCCAGATCCAGCGCACAATTCAGTGCGGTTTGCCCCCCCATAGTGGGTAGCAACGCGCAAGGACGCTCTTTCTCGATGATGCGGGCGACGGTTTTCCAGTCTATCGGTTCTATGTAGGTGGCATCGGCCATTTCCGGGTCGGTCATGATGGTGGCCGGATTGGAGTTGACCAGAATGACTCTATAGCCTTCTTCTTTCAGTGCCTTACAGGCTTGCGCTCCGGAATAGTCGAATTCGCAGGCCTGTCCGATGACGATGGGTCCGGCTCCGAGCAGGAGTATGCTGTGTAGGTCGGTACGTT
>JBPCSC010000275.1:0-9773 GCA_051007495.1 Methylococcaceae bacterium
AGGCAAGGAAATAGGCCGAGGAGAGGGATTGGATATAGCCGTCGAGAGACTTATGGAATTGGGAATAACCGAAAGCGAAGCACGAAAGATGCTTAAACTCAGTCCTGGTGAGATACATTGACATGAGCGCGGATGCAGAAACCCGCCGACTGGCTTTGTTAAGAGAACGCGCCCTGCATGATGAAGCCACCGTGCGCATGATTGAGCGTAAAGAGGGTAGGGAAGAAGGATTGGATGAAGTGCTGCAAAGACTTATAGAATTTGGAATAACCGAAACTGAGGCTCGTCAACTGTTAATGATTGGGTATACGTCGAACAAAACCGCAGGAAGTCGCCATGCAGAATGATCCTATGTACCAACATTTAGCCGGCGAAGCCGGAAAAATCACGTGGCAGGAATTGCAGCCCCACTTTGCCCGAGGCGTATTGGTGGCTGTGTCTGAAACGCTGGATCTAATTGAGGTAGCTACCCGCTTCGCTCAAGATGATCGCGATGCAGTTTCGGGTTGGAGTGATTTGGGGCAGGTGGTCAAGGTCAGCGATGAGCATGCCCGAACGTGGTCTCTATCCAATCCCTTGCTGAACGCCGTCGTGGTAGCCCCTTGGGTGTTGGTGCAGCCGCCGCGTCGGCACTGAAGATTTCCCGCCCACATGACTCCGCTCACTCCGCTGATCCTCATTCTGTTGCTGGCTATGGCTTCGGCCAAGGCCGAGGACGATGATCACGTAAAAGATCACCCGTTTGGAAGTGACCTGATTCTTTCTCCTGAACAGGACGCGGCGGCCGGGTTGGTTCTGGCCACGCTGGAACCGGGTGCTTTGGGTCACGAGACCATCGCAACGGGCAAGGTTCTGGACATACACCCGCTGCTGAATCTGCGCAGTCGCTACCACCAAGCGGAAGCAGAAGCCACCACGGCCCGAGTCACGCTGGCGTTGGCACTGAAAAACCGCAGCCGTATCACCGCCTTGTATGATGAACACATCGTCGCCGGACGGGTCGTGGCCGAGGTTGACAGCCAGTACCAGAGTTCGCAAGCGCAAAGCCAGGCGGCGCACAATCGGGTGGCTGAAGTGCGTGATGAAGCCGTGCAAAACCTGGGCCCGGAACTGGCCCGCCTCATTCTGAATGGCGACAGCCCCTTGCTGAAAGACTGGATACACCAAAGACGCGCCCTCTTGTTGATTTCCCTCCCTCAGCGTCACGACAACACGCCTGATAATCGTATTGTCCTGGTCAGTCGTGACCTCAACCGCGACACCGCAAAACCGGCCTATCTGATTTCCAAATCACCGGCTACAGATGATCTGACTCAAGCAGAAACGTTTTACTACCACACCGAAGCCGAGGGCTTGCGCAGCGGCATGCGCGTACACGTCCGGGTGGTTGAAAGCGGAGCGGCAGAGCCTGGGGTTGTCGTACCCTATGCCGCCATCGTTTGGCAGGGTGGCCTGGCGTGGGTTTACCGAGAGAGAAGCCCCCGTCACTATGCACGCATCGAAATAGGCGAACACCTCGATCGCGGTGCTGATTGGCAGGTCAGCGAAGGGTTAAGCCCTGGCGACCGCTTGGTGGTAAGGGGTGCGCAAAGCCTGCTGTCTGAAGAACTAAAACGGCAGATTCCCGACGAGGATGACGACTAATGCTATCCGCACTGGTTCGATTCTCCCTGCAACGACGCGGGTTGATTCTGGCCTTGGCCGTGTTGCTCGTGCTTTATGGGAGTGTCGGACTGTGGCAAGCCGGACTCGACATCTTTCCCGAATTTTCAGCACCTAGAGTCATCATCCAGACCGAAGCTCCAGGGCTTACGACCGAGCAAACGGAAACCCGGGTGACGCTTCCCATTGAGCGTCATCTGGCCGGGTTGATGGGACTGGAGCATCTGCGTTCGGAATCCATACCAGGGCTTTCGGTTGTCACAGCCGTTTTTACTGCGGGAGATTCCATACACACGCATCGCCTGACCGTAGGCGAACGTCTGTCCGCTCTGGCCGGTGAATTACCTGGCGGTGTTGCTACTCCGGTTTTGGTGCCCTTGTCGTCATCGTCTGCCACGGTGCTCACCCTGGGTTTACGCTCCAACCAACTAGACCTCATGGATTTACGTGATTGGGTCGATTGGACTTTAGCCCCTCGCCTCCTGGCCATCCCGGGTGTGGCCGATGTCAATGTGTTTGGAGGGTTAGTTCGGCAAATGCAAATTCAGCCAGACCCCAGTCTCTTGTTGCGTTACGGTTTGAGCCTGAACGATGTGGTACGTGCGGCTTTAGGGGCCACCCCACTGACTGGCTCAGGTTTTATCGAAACCGGCAACCAGAGGATCGGGGTGCGCGTGTCAGGTTTGCCTCAACAGGTGTCTGCGCTGGAATCAACCGTGCTCATTCAGGAGAACGGCAAACACTTGACTTTGGGAGATGTGGCCAGTGTGCGAGAAGGTCCCAAACCGCCGATAGGCGCTGCGGCCATTAACGCCGAAACCGGCATCGTACTCATGGTGATTGGTCAGTATGGCTCAAATACGCTGAGTCTTTCCCGCGAAGTGGAGCAGGTTCTAACCCGGTTCCAGTCCCAGATTGAGCGGCAGGGCATACAGCTTTACCCGCATTTGTTTCGTCCTGCTGACTACATTCAGCGGTCGATCGGGCAACTCGGCGGCCATTTACTGATAGGCGGTGGCTTGGTCATTCTCGTGCTGGGTGTGTTTCTCTATGATTATCGTACGGCATTCATCTCCAGTCTGGCGATTCCGCTATCGCTTTTGGCGGCAGTGATCGTGCTGCTGGCGACCGGAACCCATCTGAATATCATGATCCTGGGCGGCCTGGCCATCGCGCTGGGTGAAGTGGTCGACGATGCCATCATAGACACTGAAAACATAGACCGGCGTTTGCGGGAAAACCGCCTGCGTGAGCGTCCGCTATCTGAATTTCGCGTGGTGTTGCGGGCTTCGCTGGAAGTCAGAAGCTCGGTGATTTATGCCAGTTTCATTGTGGCACTGGTTTTTCTGCCCCTGTTGACGCTGGGCGGGGTGGCCGGTCGGTTGTTCGCGCCGTTAGGCTGGGCTTATATTCTGTCGATTTTGATGTCTTTGATGGTGGCACTGACGGTCATCCCCGCTTTGTGCTACACCTTGTTACGACACAAGACTACAAAACAGACACCGCCGCTCATCGCCTGGCTACGTCCTCGTTACCACGCCATTTTAGGATGGTTGATTCCTCATCCCGGCAAAACCGTACTGGCCAGCCTGTTGTTGCTGGGCCTGACGCTGGGCTTTTTGCCCAATCTTGGTGGAGAATTTCTGCCCCAACTCAGGGAAGGCCACTTCATCGTCCACACCAGCAGTCTGCCCGGCACATCACTGGAGGAGTCGCTGAGGATCGGGGGGCTGATTACCCGTGAGATACAAAAACTTGAGGAAGTGGAGTCGGTCTCGCAGTGGGCGGGTCGGGCCGAGCGGGGTGCTGATACCTACGGCAGTCACTACAGCGAATACGAAGTCCGGCTAAAACCCCGAAGTGGCCAGGAGCAGCAAAACGTGCTGGATCGTATTCGGCAGATTCTTTTAGCCGTGCCCGGTATTCGCTACGAAGTGAACACCTTTTTGACCGAGCGGGTAGATGAAACCCTCTCGGGTTACACCGCTCCGGTGGTTGTTAACCTGTACGGTTCTGATTTGGATAAGCTTGATGGTCTGGCCCGCCAACTGACCGAGCGAATGAGCCAGTTGCCTGGAGCCATTGAGGTGCAACTGCGTTCTCCGCCGAATAATCCCTTGCTGGATGTTCGACTCAACCCGGAGAAACTGGCCTACTACGGTCTTCGTTCAGGAGATGTGACGGATGCCCTGCACACAGCGGTTCAGGGCAGGCTGACCGGGAATTATCAACGAAATGACCGAGCCTATCCCATAGCCGTGATCCTGCCACCCTTTGCCCGCCGGATGGACAAAATCGGAGAAATTCCATTGAAAACGCCGGATGGTCAGGCGATAACGCTAAACCAGGTTGCAGAAGTGCAGCAGGTGGAGGGGCGTTACAACATCTTGCATCGCAGCGGGCAACGGGTACAAACCGTAACCGCCCAAGTCAGCGGACGGGATATGGCCACATTCGCCCAAAGACTGGAACACCTCATCAGTCAGGAGATGGAGTTTCCTGCCGAGGTGTACCCCGAACTGACCGGTGCCGCCGTAGAGCAAGGCAAAGCCCGCTCACGGTTGGTTCTTCATGCCAGTCTGGCCGGTGCTGGGGTATTGCTGTTGATTTACCTGGCTTTGGGTAGTGTGCGTTTGACCGCACTCACGTTAATGAATCTGCCTTTCGCCCTGATCGGAGGCGTGCTGGCGGCATTATGGACGGGGGGCCTTTTGTCGGTAGGAACCACGGTGGGATTTATCACCTTATTTGGGATTACGGTTAGAAACGCCATCATGCTCATGTCTCATTATCGGCATCTGGTGGGGGTCGAGAAACGAAAATGGAACCGCGCTACTGCCATGGAAGGTGCCGGCGAGCGTTTGCCTTCAATCTTGATGACCGCCCTGGTGACGGCTTTGGCCATGCTGCCTATCGCACTGGACAGCGACAACCCCGGTTTGGAGATTATGGGGCCTATGGCCACCATCATCATGGGTGGGCTGGTATCATCCACAGTATTGAATCTTTTGCTGCTCCCAACCTTACTGCTTCGATTTGGTGGTTTAGAGCATTTTTCCGGAGAGTGACGCATGATTAACAATGTTCTGCTGATTGTGGCTTCCATCGTAGGCATCGTGGTACTGGACGAAGACCCCAGCAGCGTGTCCATACAGGAATGGATTTTTTTCGCTGTAATGATTTACGCCGCCATAGGTTTCTACAGGGAATATTACGGGCGGTATAAGGATTAATTCCGGTTCGATAGAACAATATTCAAGTCCAACATGACCCCCCCCAAAAAAAATCAAAAAGCACTGGTCACCTTGCTGCTGTCCGTCATGGTTGCTCTGAGTTACTACCTGGCCGCTTTGTTGGGATTGTCGCTGGCCATACCTCCAGGCTATGCCACGGCTTTGTGGCCACCTTCAGGCATTGCTTTGGGAGCCGTGCTGGTGTGGGGATACCGGATACTGCCTGGTGTTTACCTGGGTGCTTTTCTGGCCAATCTGACCATCAGCCTCAACACCGCTACGTCCATAGACTGGCTGCCGGTAGCCGCCAACTCCGCCGGAATTGCAATCGGCAGTACCCTTCAGGCGGCTCTGATTACCCTGGCCATTAAACGCTGGGTGGGCTATCCGAATCCCTTGATACACAACCATGAAGTCATGCGCTTTTACGCGCTGAGTGGCCCACTGGGATGCCTGGTCAGTGCCAGTTTCAGTATGGTCTTGCTCTGGCTGACGGGAGCCATCTCGCTGGAAAATCTTCCGCGTAACTGGCTGACCTGGTGGCTGGGGGATGCCATGGGGGTTCTGGTGTTCACCCCTATAGTACTGGCCTTGTTCGGCAAACCACGCGGTGCCTGGCGGTTTCGTCGGCGCACACTGGCTTTGCCTCTGGTGGTGAGTTTTGCGGTTATGGCGGGTTTCTTCGTATACGCACAACAATTTGAAACCAACCGTCAACGCGCTGAATTGGGTGTCCTGACTTCCACAGCGGGTGATTTGGTTCAGAATGCGGTAACCCGCCATCTGGAAGAACTCTACACTGTACAGGGTTTGTTTCATGCCACAGGCCAGGTCACCCGTGACCAGTTCGAACGATTCACCATTCCGGCCATTCGGCGCAACCCCGGCATACAGGGCTTTTCCTTTAATGTGTGGGTCAAGGCGGATCAACGAGCACGCTTCGAAGCCGACCAACGCAAGAGTAACCGGGAAGATTTCGAGATCACCGAGAAAAATTCAGCCGGTCAGTTTGTGAAGGCGCGTAGCTACCCGGATCATGTGGTCGTCACCTACATTGAGCCGTTCAGTAGCAATGGCAAAGCACTCGGGTACGACATTGGCTCTGAACCGCTACGACGGGCGGCCATTGATCAAGCCATTGCCACAGGTCGGTTATCGGCTACAGCCCCGATTCGTCTGGTTCAGGAAACCGGCCAGCAAAAAGGCATACTGGTACTCTTGCCTGTGCGTAAGAATCCGAATCTTTCTGAACCCGATTCCACCGGTGGCGGAGACATAGCCGGATTCGTGGTTGAGGTATTGCGGATCGGCGATGTCATCGAGAATGCGTTGTCGGCCATGGGCGACAAACGCAGGCTGGTCAAGATTGAAGTCCGTGACCGGGATGCCATCAGAGGCAACGATTTTCTCTACACCGATACGGGTTTAGCCGCAACGTTTGCCGATGCCTTGAACCAGACGAATCTGCTTGATGTGGGTGGACGGCGCTGGGAGCTGACTAGCACGGTGGTCGGCGAGATGCCGGGGGCTTCGCTCAACACGTTTTATGTACTGCTGGGAGGCGCTGGATTTACCGCTGTGCTCGGCCTGCTGTTAATGACATTGAGTGGCAGAACGCTGGGCATGGAGGCGGAAGTCAAAGTCCGTACAGCGGAATTGTCCCGGAAGAATTTGCGCTTGACTGAGGAAATCCGTCACCGCCAGGAGGTGGAAGGGGCGCTCAGAGAAAGTGAAACCCGGTTCCGTAGCATGGCCGATTCGGCCCCGGTTCTGGTGTTTACCTCAACGGCGAATGGGTTCAGGGATTACTTCAACCGACAATGGCAGCAGTTCACTGGACGCCTTCAAGAGCCTGACACCTACAGCGGGTGGCAGGAGGTGTTTCACCCTGAAGACCTGGCCTCTTACCTGACGCTGATAACCCGGGCCGCTCAGGATCAACAGCCGTACACGCTGAATTACCGTTTGCGTTCGGCCAGTGGCGAATACCGCTGGTTTCTGGACAGCAGCGCGCCGCGTTTCGGTGCGGGTCAGGCGTTCATGGGGTTTATCAGTTCCTGCATAGACATCACCGACATCCAGAAATCACAAGCCGCCATGCAGCAGGCCAAGGAGGTGGCCGAGCGTGCCAATACGGTCAAAAGCGAGTTCATGGCTAATCTGAGCCACGAATTGCTCACCCCAATGAACGCCATCTTAGGGCTTAGTCAGTTGCTGTTAAGCGATGCGCTGCCTGAGGAACCCCGCTCTCATCTGCAAAAAATCGAACTCTCGGCCAGAAATCTGCTGGTGTTGCTGAATACCTTGCTGGATTTTTCCACGCTGGAGAGTGGGCAGATGAAGATAGACACGGCCAAATTTTCCCTGAAAGACCTAATGGGCAAACTCATAGCCCAAACCCAACAGGCCGCCAGCAGTCAGCAACTGGAGTTGGTGGTCAAGCAGGATTCCACAGTGCCTGAACTTTTGATGGGGGATTCCTCCCGGTTGTCTCAGGTGTTGGCCAATTTGCTTTCCAATGCGGTCAAGTTTACTGAACGAGGCCGTATCGAACTGGGTTGTGTGCTGGAGAAACAAATTGAAGACAGCGTGTGGATCACCTTTACGGTCAGTGATACAGGCATAGGCATGGCATCCGAACAAATCAACAGCCTGTTTTCTGCGTTTAGTCAGGCCGATGGTTCCAGCACCCGCAAGTACGGCGGCACGGGCCTGGGACTCACCGTAGCGCAACGACTGACGCAACACATGGGAGGAGATATCCAGGTGCAGAGTACTCTGGGGATTGGCAGCCAGTTCACCGTGACGCTTCCTTTTCAGCGGGCAGAGCAATCAACGGCCACCGCGCCAGAGGCCAGCGACTTCCGCAACAAGCGGGTTTTGCTGGTAGAAGATAATCCACTCAACCAGTTGGTCGCCAAACGTTTTCTTGCCCGTATGGAGATCACGGCTGATCTGGCTGAAAACGGTCAGGAGGCACTGGACCGGGTGGCCGCTGCCAAAATACCTTACGATGCCATACTCATGGACATCCAGATGCCGGTCATGGACGGCCTGGAAGCCGCCCGTCGTCTGCGGGAACAGTTTTCGGGCGAAGCACTTCCCATCATCGCCGTATCCGCTAACACCTCAGATCAGGATCGCGATAACTGTCTCTCGGTCGGCATGAATGACTTCATCCCCAAGCCGCTTGATCTGAGCGGCCTGATCCGTGTTCTGGGTTTCTGGCTGCACGTCAACTACAATCCTGTTTGAAGGCCTCTGTGCTTATTTTTCAATCCCACCTCAGGAGTACCACTACCCATGAAAAAAAATGAACCCGTCAGCAAGATCATGACCACCCAAGTGATAACGGTGCAAACCGGTCAACCACTGAGCCAGGTCAGAAAAGTGATGACCGACTCCCTCGTACACCATGTGCCGGTCGTCGAAGGCAAAAAATTGGTAGGACTCATCAGTTTTACCGATTTGATGAAGATCAACTGCGTCATCAACGGCGCGGATGAGCGTTCAATTGATGCCATCATTGACCAGCAATTCTCCATCACCGATGTGATGACCACCGAACTGGTCACGATTAAACCGGGACACACCATACGGGAAGCCGCCCAGATGCTGGCCAAAGGGGCTTTCCATTCCTTGCCCGTGGTTGATGCTGCGGGAGACATTGCCGGAATGGTGACCTCAACCGATCTCTTGAACTACTTGATCGAACAGTATTAAAACACCAGACGGCGGGCCGGGCCGTCTGCCGCTGCCGCTCTCTTCCCAACCCCGACCAACGGTTCTCTGCATGTTGCTTCCTCAAGCATTGATCGTATTGACCTTGTTCTGCCTGGTGGCCGCCCCTTTGCAAGCCGCCAAGCCCCATGCAGCAGCGGCGCAGGTGCCTGCCTCAATACCCCCGTCCCCGCAACCGGTAACAGAAACTCTGCCGCTGGCCTATCTAGGCCAGCAAGCAGAGTCTTTGCCAGCCCCCCCTTTTTTTGATCCGTTCGTTCCGAATCAGGGTGTGCAGGGAGCGCGTCTGGCCATACAGGACGACAACACCACAGGGCGGTTTACCCGTCAGCATTTCGAGCTACATGAAACCCTGTTACCCGCTGATGCCGATGCCATAACCGCGTTTCAAGCACTGATGGCCAAGGGCTATCAACATATACTGGTTCGGCTTGCGCCCGCTGTGGTCAAACAATTGGCTGCCTTACCGGAAGCCCGACATCGCCTGATTTACGATATAGCCACCCAGGAAGACCCTTTAACAGCGGAAGCCTGCCAGCCCAACGTGCTGAAACTCATGCCCAGTCGGGCCATGCGAGCCGATGCCTTGGCGCAGTATCTGTTGAAAAAACGCTGGTCACGCTGGTTTTTGGTTGTGGGGCCGAATGACGGCGATCAACACTATGCGGCGGCCATCAAGCGGGCGGCGCAACGCTATGGTGCCAGGATCGTGGCAGAAAAGCTCTGGCAACATCATTTTGATGAGCGACGCACTCCGGAATCAGAAATCCCGGTGTTTACACAAGGAGATGACCATGACGTGCTGGTGGTGGCGGATGAGTTTGGGGTATTTGGCGACAGCTTGAGCTACCGCAGCTGGCATCCCCGGCCTGTGGTCGGCACTCAAGGACTCAAACCCACCAATTGGCACCGCACCCATGAGGCTTGGGGGGCTTTGCAGTTGCAGCATCGGTTCAAAGAGCAGGCCGGCTACGAAATGACCGAAACCGACTACGCCGCCTGGCTGGCGGTGCGGGCGGTGGGTGAGGCCGCCACCCGTACCCGCTCAGTGCAGTTTGAGCCGATCAAGGCTTATCTTCTGGGGAATGATCTGGCACTGGCCGGATTCAAAGGCGTGCCTTTATCGTTCCGGGCCTG
>JBPCSC010000276.1:0-7558 GCA_051007495.1 Methylococcaceae bacterium
GCCCGCAAACACCGCGAATTCGGGGTGCGAGTTTGACCCCGTACTTATTCCTGAAAACCCGTTGCCAGAGTATCTGATATGACTGATCCCACACGCTTACTTGAAAATCAGTTAACACGGTGTCTGCTCAAGGATCGCCACAAACTATCAGACTACGAAATGGAAATTTTAACCCAATAGCCATCCGTGCCGGTTAAGTTTCGTCAATGTTCAGTTTATTAGTGTGTTGAGCAAATGATAAAACAACTATTTAGTTATAGTTTACCTGCGCCAACAGAATTACATTGGTGGCAATACGGTGTTATTTATCAGGTCTATCCTAGATCATTCATGGACGGAAATAATGATGGAGTGGGTGATTTGGCTGGAATAATCCAGCGTTTGGATTATCTGGCACAACTGGGGGTAAAGTGTTTGTGGATATCACCGGTTTATCCTTCTCCTATGTATGATTTTGGCTACGATGTAAGCGATTATACCGATATTGATCCAATATTCGGAACGCTAACCGAATGGGACACATTGTTAGAGCATGCACATGCTAAAGGCATGAAACTCATCATGGATCTGGTTCCCAATCATACTTCTCATCTACATCCATGGTTTGTTGAAAGTCGTCAAACCGGAGATAACCCCAAAAGGGATTGGTATATCTGGCGCGACCCAGGCGTGAACGCTGGTGTACCCAATAACTGGATCAGTTTTTTTGGTGGTTCGGCATGGGAGTTTGATGAACTTACCGGCCAGTACTATTTGCATCAATTTGTAAAACAACAACCTGAATTAAATTATAGAAACCCGGATGTGCTGGACGCGATGTTAAAAATAATGCGGTTCTGGCTTGATAAGGGGGTTGATGGCTTCAGGGTTGATGTCATTTGGTTGCTTATCAAAGATGCAGCGTTCAAAGACGAACCACTGAATAAAAATTGGAATGGAGATAATCCACATGCCAGGCTTAAACACACACATACGGCTAACCAGCCAGAAGTGCATGTGGTTATCAGTGCTTTTCGCACTCAACTGGATGAGTATCCAGACCGAGTAATGATGGGGGAAATTGATCTGCCTTTTTCTGAGTTGATGGACTATTACGGCCAGCAGCAGAACGAGTGCCATATTCCTACCAATTTCAGTTTGATTCACACCCATTGGACTGCTTATGACGTAGGCCAAGTAATTCACCAATATTTAGACCTTTTACCAGAGGGGGCCTGGCCTAATTGGGTATTGGGTAATCACGATCAAAGGCGATTGGCAAGCCGCTTGGGCTTAGTTCAGGCAAAGGTCGCCACAGTATTGTTGCTGACCCTGCCTGGAACGCCTGTCTGGTATTATGGTGATGAACTCGGAATGGATAATGGCCTCATTGCAAAGCACCAGATTAAAGACCCTCAGGCAGTTAATCAACCTGAACATGCCGAGCAATGGGGCCGTGATCCGGAGCGTACACCCATGCAGTGGGATGCTACGGCAAATGCCGGGTTTTCTGCCAATGGTGTTAAGCCTTGGTTACCTGTCTCAAGTGATTATCAAGAAAAAAATGTAAGCGTACAACGTGTGCAAAAAAATTCATTTCTTAACCTGTTCCAGCAGTTGATGGCATTACGAATAAATGAACCCGCTTTTACGCAGGGAACATTTGATTTATTACCCAGTGGCAACACCGACGTTCTGGCGTATATTCGTTCATGTGGACAGAGAAAATTTCTGGTAGTGCTGAATTTTTCACAGTGTATGCAGAGGTATCAGTATAATGGTTTTGCCGAGACAGGCCGCTTGGTATTAAGTACTACCATTCGCCAGGATGATCTAATAAATCAGGTCAACTGGATACTCCATCCCGACGAAGGCTGCATCATAAAGCTGGAAACTCAGGAGTAAGCGGTTTATTCAAAGTATGTGGCTACGGCTACATCCAGTGTATCCCGAATATCGGGGTCATCGGTGAGGGGGCGAACCAGGGTCATACGGCACGCTGATCTGGGTTCTACACCTTTGGCAATCAAATGCCCTGCATAAACTAAAAGGCGGGTGGATATGCCTTCGTCGAGTCCATGACCTTTGAGGTTTCTGGCTCGCTGGGCAATTTGTACCAGTTTCTCAGCCGTGGCCCGGTTTACGCCGGTTTCGTGAGATACCACTTCGCTCTCCACTTCCATGCTGGGGTAGTTGAAATCCAAGGCTCCAAAACGCTGTTTGGTGGATTGTTTGAGATCCTTGAGAAGATTTTGGTATCCGGGATTGTAGGAAATGACCAATTGGAAATCGGGATGAGCACACAGCAGTTCACCTTTTTTGTCGAGCGGGAGTGTGCGGCGATGATCAGTGAGAGGATGAATGACGACGGTCGTGTCTTGTCGGGCTTCGACCACTTCGTCCAGATAACAGATCGCTCCGATTCGGGCCGCTGTGGTTAAAGGGCCATCCTGCCAACGGGTTCCATGGGCATCAAGCAGAAACCGGCCTACCAGGTCGGATGCTGTCATATCTTCGTTGCACGCCACGGTGATGAGTGGTCGGTTCAGCCTATAGGCCATGTACTCGACAAACCGGGTTTTGCCACATCCGGTTGGGCCTTTAAGCATAACCGGCAGTCGGGCCGCGTAGGCCGATTCGTAAAGTTGAACCTCATCGGCTACAGGGCGGTAATAAGGTTCTGTTTTAATCAGGTATTGTTCTGTGCGGTTCATGGCATTGGTCACTGCTATTAAAAAATGCTTATTGTAACGACTGAACCCAGTACGAAGCCAACCGCCTCTCTGCCTGGATTGTCGCTTGTGCTTTAATATGAAGGCTTTATTCCATTATTGGCGAACCCCTTGAAAGACTACATCACCTACGAATTTCCGCTCAACGAACGCATTCGATTATTCATGCGAGTGGAGCAGTTGTTCCAGCAGATTCACCATTTTTCGCAAGGTGATTCGCTCTGGGATAGCCGCGCCTTGGTCACCCATCTGCTGGAAATGCTTAATCTGTTGGGGCGTAACGACCTCAAATCCGAGGTACTAAAGGAACTGGATAGACACACCACCTCATTAACCCGCATGGCTAGAAAAGAGGGAAGTGATGCCCAAAGGATAGGTGAAATATTAAACACGCTTGAGGTCATGAGTCGTACGATCTACGCCATACCGGGCCGTATTGGGGGCGAGTTGATGGACGATGATCTTATCAAGAGTATCGCCCAGAGGACTAGCATTCCTGGTGGGACGTGTTCGTTTGATTTACCCGCCTTTCACCGCTGGTTGCATCTTGACCGAGAGCAACGCGTATCTGACCTGAACCGATGGTTGCAGTCGTTGCAAATCATACAAACCGCCATTTCCCGTGTATTAGGTTTTATACGATCCTGCAGTGATGTCTCCACCCAGATGGCTCTAAGTGGGTATTACCAAAAAACCCTTGATCACAATCTGCCTTATCAGCTTCTGAGTGTAAGTTTGGAAATCGGTGATCCCTGTTACGCCGAAATCAGCGGCGGTAAGCACCGTTTTAGCGTGCGATTTATGGTTATGGATAAAACCGGCAGGCCCATCCAGGCTACCAGTGACATCGCGTTTCAGTTGAACTGTGCCATTTTGTGAACCTGGGCATCATCCTTCAGCATCCATGCTTTCGGCCTCACTGACCCGATTGCGGGTGAACGTACAACTGAAACGGCTTCCTGAACCCAGGGCGCTGCTGATCTCAAGTTCACTTCCGTGACGAGACAGAACGTGTTTGACTATGGCTAATCCCAAGCCTGAACCTGTGTGGTTTCTGACCGTTTCATGGTTAACCCGGTAGAAGCGTTCGGTCAGACGGGGGATGTGCTCAGGCGCAATACCTGGGCCATCGTCGGCTACTTCCAATCGTGCTGCGCCGTCTTCTGTCCGGTTAAACCAGCGTACACGAACATGACCATCCGGGGCCGTGTACTTGACGGCATTGAATATCAGGTTAGAGAAGGCACTGTGCAATTCTGAGCCTGAACCGAGCAAGCCGTCGGTGGTGTCTAGCGTCAGGCTCAGTTCCGGGCCTAGTTCGTCGAGCAGACGGGCATCCTCACAAATCGCTTCGAGCATGGCCGGAACGTCTACGTGGCTGTGGGCACCGGGGCTGACTGATTCCAGACGAGTCAACGACAACAAACCATCCACCAGGTTTTGCATCCGGCTGGTTTGTTCCTCCATACGCCTAAACATTTGTTGATAGTTGGTGGGCATCCGGTCACTGCCGTCATTCAAGGTTTCCACATACCCTTTGAGTACGGTCAACGGAGTGCGTAACTCGTGAGAGACATTGGCAATAAAATCACTTCTGACCCGCTCCATAAACCGCAATTGAGTGACATCTTGAGCCACGAGCAAACGTAAGTCATCACCATAAGGAACTATACGCACGTCGAGTTGGATGCGATCGGTGACCGGGGAAACGATGCTCACGGCATTGAAAAAATCAGCCCGTTTGAGATGCTGGGTGAATTTGGGAGAGCGCAGCAGATTGCCTATATTCTGGCCTATGTCGCCACGACGTATGCCGAGTAATCGTTCGGCCGCTTCGTTAAACCATTCGATCTGATCCCGCCCACCTAACACGACCGTCGCATCGGGCAGTGCGGCCGTAGAGGTTCTGAAGCGTTCCAGCATTTTCAGCAACAACTTTTTCCGGCGGCGGTTGCGGCGTCTAAGCCGGAAGATGAGATAGTAAATGTCTTCCCAAACGCCATCTCCTGCTGGCAACTGATTGGCTTTGCCTTCGCGCATCCACATCAGCAGTCGATTGATATAGACCAAATGCCTGAGGAGATAAACGCTCAGGCAGAGCAAGGCCGGAATAAGAACACTGCCTAGCAGTTTGGCGATAAATCCCCCTATGAGCAGGATGAGCAGGATGAATGTCAGTTCAGCCCGCCAAAACCAGGAGTAAGCCGTCATATTTGTTCGGAGAAGCGGTAACCAAAACCTCTGACGGTCTGGATCAGTTCCTCGCGCTGATGCTCAGCCAAAATTTTGCGTAGCCTGCGAATATGAACATCCACCGTGCGTTCTTCAATGAACGAACTACGTCCCCAGACCTGATCCAGCAACTGACTACGACTGTAAACCTTGTCGGGGTGCGTCAGGAAAAACTCCAGCAAACGGTATTCAGTAGGGCTTAACAACACTGCCGCGTCATTGATGCTGACTCGGTGTTCTTCGCTGTACAGCACAATTCCCCCCGCTTCAATGCGCCCCCCAGGCTTTCCAAATTTGTTGCCCCGTCGCAAGACGGCCTTGACCCGCGCCACCAGTTCACGCGGTGAAAAAGGTTTGGTGATGTAATCATCTGCACCTACATCCAGGCCTTTGATCTTGTCTTCTTCTTCACCCCGTGCGGTCAGCATGATGATGGGGATATCGCAGTAGTTTTTGTCTTTTCTAAGGCGTCGTGCCCATTCTACGCCGCTTAAACCGGGCAGCATCCAATCCAGCAGGATCAGATCGGGCAGACATTCTGCCAGCACCGTTTGCGCCTGACGGCTATCCATGGCGGTGTGTACGACCAGATCGGCTTGTTCCAGTACCATGGTCAACATCTCACTAATGGCATCGTCATCTTCGACGACGAGTATATTTATCGAGGACATCGTTTGGGCTCTTTTTGAAAACGGCGAGACAATTTAGTAACGGAATATGAATCTGGTGTTAAGAATCAAACATTAAGCATCATTCAGTCTGGCGGGCGTATTCCACCATTGCACAATACTCAGTGCCGCCAGGCCAAGAAAACACAGTAATACCCAAGCCGGCATGCTAAGACCGAATAGCGTCCAGTCGACTTTTGCGCAATCACCTGTGCCACTCAGCATGGCCTTGAGGGTGTCGGATAAAGGGAAATGGTCAAGCATATAGCTTAATCCGGGCCCGCAGGCCGGCACTTGGTCGGCGGGTAGAAGCTGCAACCACACATGACGAGCGGAAACACCCGCACCGGTCAAAGCCGCAATGCCTCCCGCAACGGCATAGGTGCGGATTCCAGCCACTGTGCGAGGGTTATGCAGCACGGCCACCAACAGAACCAGTGCCACGACCAGCACCATGATACGCTGAGAAATACAGAGGGGACAGGGTTCCAGTCCGCCAGCAAACTGAAAAATAATGGCGGTGATTAACAAGGTCAGGCAGAACAAAAAACCAGCCAGAAAGCAAATACGAGGTGTCAGAGGGATATTCATGAGGGTCATGGTGGGATCTCCTGTTTTATTCCGATTTGATGCGTGTTTCACCCGGTTTGCCGGTTTCTTCAAACAACCCGGTCAGTTTACGCTTGAATTCGTGGGTTACGGCATTGATGTCTTTTCTGTGCTGAACCACACGTGGGGTCAGCAGGACGACCAATTCAGTTCTGTCCACGCTTTCTTTGGTGGAACCAAACAGATTTCCCAAGTAAGGAATCTTGCTGAGAAAGGGCAAGCCGGTCTGGCCTTTGGATCGGTTGTCACGGATCAGTCCACCCAAAGCCAGTGTTCCCCCGGTATTGACGGCTACCGCGCTTTGTATTGAACGCTTGGATATCTTGTAGGTATCGGTGTTGCCCACTTTAACCTCGCTGGGGGTGCTGACTTCCTGCATGATTTCGAGCGTAACCAATCCCCCCGCATTAACCCTGGGCCTGACCCTCAGAATCACCCCGGTATCTACGTACTGGAAGCTACTGGTAACGGTTGATCCGCTCAGGTTACCACCAAAAAAGTTGGACTGACCCACGGCCAAAGGCACGGTATCACCCACGTTGATCTGGGCTTCCTGATTATTCAGCACCATAACCGATGGTGATGAAATGACGTTGATCTTGTTATCAGAAGCCAAAAGATTAAGCAGCATACGTATGTCTTTAGCGGCATTGATAAACGAATAACCAAACCCACCACCCGCCAGCGAAGCCAGGCTTTCCGGGTTGATGTCGGGTAGTGGAGTGGTTCCGCTTGTATCGCTACTGCTCGAGCTGCTGCCCGAGGCAATGCCCAGTGTTTTCTGACCCAACAGGGCCACGCCCTGGCCGTGGTTGAAATACCATTCCAAACCATATTGAAGACTTCCGCTCAGGGTGACTTCCACCACAGTAGCATCAATCAAAACTTGTAAAGGCATGACATCCAATTCCTTGATGACGGCTTCTATCTCTTTAAATTCTTGCGCCTTGGCGATGATGATCAAGGCATTGTTGGAGGGGTCGGCCACGATTTTGGCTGTACCGAGATCGGCCACCGCTGATCCGCGCCCGGTTCGGTTGTTACGGCTGCTGCCTGAAGTGGCTCCGCTGCTGCCAAAACCAAAGCCCCCACCGGAACCGCTGCCACCACTGCTGCCCAAACCACCCGAACTGCCTGAACCCAAACGGCTACCACCGCTGCTGCCCAGCCCGCCACTGCTGCTGCTACGAAGCGGGGAACTGCCGCTACTGCCACCGCCCAATCCACCTCCACTTAATCTGCTACCATATGACGATTGGGACAGGGAATATCCATCTTGATCCAGACCACTGCCGCTACTGCCACCACTGCTTGAGGAGGTCATGCCCAAGCCGGTAC
>JBPCSC010000277.1:0-2524 GCA_051007495.1 Methylococcaceae bacterium
TTTTCCTTTCAGTCCAAATATCTGGGTATGTCGCCATGGGAATGTCCTGCATTATTTACCATGTTGCCCTGGGTAGAGCACAAGTATGGTATTTACCATGTCCTTGGCGGTTTACACAGAATCACCGAAGCCATGGCCGGCATTATTAAGGAACAAGGCGGTGTCATCAGAACCGGAACCCCGGTACAATCGCTGGATATAACGGGGCGCGAGGTAAAGGGCGTACTACTGGAAAACGGGGAGTATATTGCTGCCGATGCAGTGGTGGTGAATGCCGATTTTGGTTATGCCATGTCCAGACTGGTCAAGCCGGGCATACTTAAAAAATACAGCCCAAAAAAACTGGAGAAGAAAAGTTTTTCCTGCTCGACGTTCATGTTGTATCTTGGGTTATCCAGGCAATATCCGCTGAATCATCACACTGTTTATTTTTCCAGCGATTATCAAGGCAATGTCCACGACATATTTACCAATAAAACCCTGACGAATGACTTTTCATTCTACGTGCAGAATGCCGGCATCACCGACCCGCAACTGGCCCCGGCGGGGAAATCGGCACTGTATATTCTGGTGCCGGTACCCAATAACCGTAGCGGTATAGATTGGAACAGGGAGAAAGCGGCATTCCGTGACCGGGTTATTGATGCCCTCATTCGTCGTACCGGATTTACCGATTTACGAGAGCATATTGAAGTTGAGCGGGTGATTAGCCCCGGGGAGTGGGAGCAGAGCGAAAACGTATACCTGGGGGCTACGTTTAACTTATCGCATCAGTTTTCACAACTGCTGTACTGGCGTCCTCATAACCAGTTCGAGGAATTGAATGGCTGTTATCTGGTGGGTGGGGGTACGCATCCTGGCAGTGGTTTGCCGACCATTTACGTATCGGCCCGCTTATCGGCCAATCTTGTTTGCCAACGATTTGGGTTGCCGGTACGGCAACTGGAATTACCCGATTGCCTGGATACCCGCGAATACACTCCGGTCTGACCACTTCCGGTTCATGTTGAATGCCGTCATTCCGTTTAGTAATGACGGCATTCTGGTTTCAAAATCCTTCGAAGCCGCGTTCATCCATGTCCAGAGGAAGAATCTTTCGATTGTTGGTTGCGTTGTGTGCGGGCATCGGCGATTGGGTTAAGGAAGGGGCTTTCGGAACCACCGCCGGCTTTTCCACAACGGGTGTTTCCTGTGTGCGGTTCGGTGTTGGCTGATGGCGCAGGCGGAATCGGCCGATTTCCTCGCGCATCGTGTTGGTGACCGCCGTCAATTCCTGGGCCGTAGCGGCCAGTTCCTCGGCTTGTTGATTGCTGGACAAGGCTGTTCTTGACACTTGCAGCATAGCTACGTTGATCTGTGAGACCCCTTGCGACTGCTCGGAACTGGCGACGGCGATTTCGGCAACCAAATCCTTGACCTTCAACACGTTGGTGACAATTTGTTCCAGCGATTCGCGGGTGTGGGTGGCAATTTCCACCCCTTCGTTGACGCGGCGGGTGGATTTTTCGATCAGATCAGCCGTTTCCCGTGCTGCTCGGGCACTGCGTCCGGCCAGATTTCTCACCTCTTGTGCTACCACGGTAAAGCCACGTCCATGTTGTCCGGCCCGAGCGGCTTCTACCGCCGCGTTCAACGCCAGCAGGTTGGTCTGAAAAGCAATTTCATCTATCACCTTGATGATCTTGGCTATGTTTTGGGACGACTGATTAATCGCTCCCATGGCTTCCACCATGGCTTCCATCTTGATCCGCCCCTGGTTGGCCACTTCAGAAGCAGAAACAACCAGTTGGTTGGCGGCGATCGCACTTTCGGTGTTGGACTTGACCTGACTGTCGGTCTCATTGACGTTGGATGTCACTTCTTCAACCGTCGCGGACTGCTCTTCAGACGTTGCCGCCATGTTTTGCGAAGCGGCGTTGAGTTGGTGTACGGTTTGGCCTACCTGATGGGCGGTATCGACTATGCGATGGAAGGTCTGGTTGAGCCCGGTAAAGGCCATATCAAACGAATCTATAATCTTCCGGTATTCACCCTCATACGCGTCGGCATCGACGTGTTTGTCCAGTTCACCGTTGACTATGGCATCAGACAGCATGCGGGTGTCGGCAACCAGAAGGCTGATCCGGTTTTTGAGCAGCATCAACCAGGGATGGATCTGATCGTGGCTGGAGGCGGGTGGCATATCGACGGTGAGATCGCCTTGTGAAATGCGGGTCACGAAATCAATCAACTCCGTCAACCAGCCATGCACTTCGTTGAGTGCCTGCTTCATGCTGCGGTGGTCTCCATTACACTCTATCTCTACGCGCTCGCTCAGATCGCCGCCGCTGATCTTGACCAGTATACGATTGGCTTCTGTTATGGGCTTGACGATGCTGTCCAGAGTGTCATTGACACCCTGGATGATCTGGCGGTAATCGCCGTGGTGACCGCTGGCATCGGCACGCACGGTGAGTTTGCCTTCGGTGGCTTCATGCGAAAGCAAAAGCGAATCACTGACCAGCCGTTTGAGTGCGCTTTGCAC
>JBPCSC010000278.1:0-2189 GCA_051007495.1 Methylococcaceae bacterium
GAAATAAGGAGCCAGTGGCGAATCAGGAGATAATACCAGTTCCTCAATAAGTGGTCTGAATGCAGTGCGTAGCCAGGTATCCACCGGGTGGGAAAACCCTTTCTTGCGACGATGGGTGACCTCGTGTGGAACCCACCGGGACACCGCTTTCTTATGCAGATACTTGCCTGTCATAACCCTCATTTTCAGGTGTACCGGCAAGGATTCTATAAACTCAATCAATTGATAATCAAGATAAGGAACCCTAACCTCTAGTGAATGAGCCATGGAGGTTTTATCCGCCACCATAAGCAAATCATCCGGCAGGCTGGAACGGGTATCCATGTACAACATTTGGCTGAGCGGATCCAGATGTGTAATACCCGTTTGCCACTGATGTATTAAATCGGTAGAACGAATATGCCCGGTCTCATGTAACGCCTTAAGACGGCCACGGTATAACCCCTGTTTGAGATCAGCACTGAAGAAGGAATAACTGCCGGCCAATCGTGCGGTCAAATCAGGTTCAGACAGGCTGGATAACCCTCGTTTTAGACGTTCCAGCGGCAGAGGAATACGTCCGGCGGTTTGGGCTATAAAATGAGTGAGCCAAACCGGCAAACTACTATACCAGCGAGACAGACTTAAACCACGGTGGCGGTCATAACCGGCCCAGGGTTCATCCGCACCCTGACCACTCAGCACCACTTTCATGGTATTAGCCGCTAATCCGGCAAGAAAATAAAAGGCCGGGGCCGGTTCATGAGCGACCGGTTCTTCAAGGTCGTTGATATAACGCTCAAAATAGTGCAGATAATCCTGGGCAGTAATCAGGCGCTGATGATGTTCAGCACCATATAGACAGGCCAGTCGGGCGGCATCGGACAATTCCGAATTTGAGGCGTTATCAGTGAACCCGAGAGTAAACGTCTGAACGGGTTGGGTAGTATTCTGGCTCATCAGTGCAAGCAGTGTGGCGGAATCGACACCGGAGCTTAAAAATAAACCTACCGGAACGTCACTGCGTAATTGGCGTTTGACGGCCTGAGCCAAACGCACGGCATATTCATCAGCCAGATCCTGCTCATTCCAGGTAGCGCGTATTGTGGGTTTCCATGTCCAGTACCGGTCCAGCACCAAACCCTTATCCGTAACGACCAGTCTATGCCCTGGGGGCAGTTTATAAATGCCTGAAAACAAAGTCCGTGGAGAGGGAACAAAACGAAAGCTGAATAACAATGAGAGCGCGTCCAGATCCAGAGAGGCAGTACACCAACCGGTTTGTAACAGGCTTTTGATTTCAGAAGCAAATACCAGACAACCTTCACGCTGGGTATAATATAATGGCTTTATACCCAGATGATCCCTGGCGAGTAACAAGCGTCGTTGGGATTGATCCCAGACGGCAAAAGCAAACATGCCATTTAAATGCAGTACGCAATCAATACCCCAGTGTTCATAAGCCCTGAGCAGCACTTCAGTATCTGAAGCAGAATGGAAAACATGGCCATAATTAACCAGCCGGTTTTTTAATTCAGGATAATTATAAAGCTCACCGTTATATACCAGAACAATAGAGCGGTCATCACTAAGCCAGGGTTGTTGGCCACCTTTCGCATCAATAATGCTGAGGCGGCGATGTCCAAGACCAATACCGGTATCACTCCACGTTCCATAACCATCAGGTCCACGATGATGCATAATATGCGTCATTCTGTTCAATACATCCTCTTCTATGTTTCTTCCTGGATTATAGATACCACATAGTCCACACATGAGTCAGCTCCTTTATAGTAGGTACAAACCCGGTAGGTGCGAATTTATTCGCACATTACGCCAGCTACCAACCCGGTAGGTGCGAATTTATTCGCACAATACGCCAGGTACCAACCCGGTAGGTGCGAATTCATTCGCACATTACCTGGTCTTCCATAAAATGTTAACCAGGCGATTTATTTGCTCGGTACGTACATAATCAAGAACCTCTCTGGGTACTTCATGCCCCTCATCCGAACAGGCCGCCTTGATATACCCCAGCAGCGTAGCCAGACTTCCCAAACATTCGGGTTTTTCCGGTAAGCGATAAATACAGGACATCAACTGATAAAAGGGGTGATAGCCCAATCGGTATTGCACCATCCCTTTATTAAACCGAACCCCCAGGCAACTGGAACTGCCGGTTCTGACCGGGCGATAGGCTTTCACGATAA
>JBPCSC010000279.1:0-2618 GCA_051007495.1 Methylococcaceae bacterium
CCGCATGTCCGGTGGTGTGGGAGGGGTGACGGGCGCAATCCCGTTACCTCGACCCGATCATCGATTCAGCACCTACATCAATTCAGCACCTACATCAATTCACGCTCCCCGTTGAGATGCCCTCGCTACTCACACGGCATAAAAAAACCGCCCTGATTCCTACTGAAATCAGGGCGGTTTTTTTATGGATCGGGTTAATGGGTGTGCGGGTTTATGTGGATTCCCAACATCCCCAGCGACTGCTGCTGTCTCCTCGCAATGCGGGCAGGAAGGTTCTGGGGGTTTTGCCTTGGTAACGACCATGCAGTCGTACCAGTTCAACCGGGGCCAGATGCCGTCCGAATCCTCCCGCCTCTTGCTTGAACTGATAGGTACGTCCCAACCAGGGGCGTAAAGGGGCATCGGTCAGATCGGGGGTTGTGTCGAGTGCCGCGCCCCACAGCCGCTGGCCAGATTCCAGGTGCAAGCCCTGACTGTCCATCCGTCCTGCACCGTGAAAGTCGGTTCTGCCCGGCTGCCAGTCGATCAGGCGTATATGCCCTAAACCGCTTTTAAGCTCCCCGCCCAAACGCAAGGCATTCAACCATTCCTGCCAGGTTTTATCCCGGAAACGGTCTGCCCGAAACCAGAGGCCTCCTCCCAGGCGCAGCGGTTTTCCGGCTTGCTGGCCGTAAAGCCTATGGGTGGAAAGCGATTCAGTCTCGAACAAGGCTTTATCCGCCGCGCTGCGGGTATCCAGATGCAGGGCAACATGGTGCTGGCCGGTCAGGTAGCGTTCGGGATGGTCTGGCCAGTCGTTTTCGATCTGGCCGGTTTCATCGAGAATCAGGGCCGGAGCAAAACGAACCGCTTCATTAACGGCTTCCAGGGCCACCTGAAAATCAGCCGGTTTCCCGCCAGCCTGCCGCCCACATTGGGCCGCCAGTGCGTACCCAAACAAGTGGGCCGGGACGAAGCTGTGGCTTTTGGCTACCATGCCGCCCCGCCCGCTGCCTAAGTGCAGTGGCGTGACCGGCTCCAGGGTGAATGTGGCAAAGTGATACTCAGTCATGGTTCATGGATTTCGCGTGGTAACGACCGTAAGTCAGGGTGATTTCCATGAGTTGCTTGGTTAGCAGCAGACGGCGCAGTGCTTCCACCTGACCCTCACCTTCTTGTAGTGCGCTGATTCCCCGGTAGTAAGTAGCCTTATCCGGGGTGGTATCCGTGTATAGCCCGGTGTCATTCAACAAAAGGCGTATCTGGGTATCAATCAAGCCCACCGCTCTCCGTTCTTGTTCCTTGCGGGTGGCCAAAAACCACCCGAACGCGTAAACGCCTTGTTCAGTCAGTACAGCCAGGGCTTTGGTCATGGTGTTTTCGGACACTTTGGGATAAGCGTGATCCACCATGGCATTGGCGGCCTGTGCGGCCAACGGTTCCAGATTCAGCATGTTCATACCTCCTTCAACATGGCTTGCATACGGCCAAAACCACGGGTGGTCATGGCACCTATCCCCAAAGCACAGCCCAATTCCAGGCCGTGCTCGACAACCGTTTTGCCCGGGTGATACAGATCGGGAAAACGCAAATCATCGAAATCAAGTTGGCCCCGATACAAGGTGCCGCGTGGCATGGCTTCGTAGGTAAACAAGGCTCCGTCTGCATAGGACCCGGTTTCAAAGTCGATGGAGACGGACGTGCGGGTTTCTAGGTTGGCATTCACCAAGGCCGGAAACAGATTTTCATGCACCAGTATCAGGTGGTCCTTGATGTAGGTCATGCCGGGGTTTTCCAGCAAATGCTCCGGGAACGGAATGCTGGTGGGTTGGGCTTCAAGCAATAGCCAGCCCAGATTGAGTCGCTGGGCTTTCCCGCCCTGTAGATACACCTGCTCTTCGCTGGCCGGTTTGGTTTTGAGCGTACAACCGGCCCGCTCCAGCAGGAATGGCGTGGTGACCCAGCGTGGCCCCAGCATGGTCGGCACCGGGAAGGCAAAAATCTCGGCATCCCGAAAACTCACCATCCCAATCCGTGAACTGCCGGCCTGATCGCCCTCGGCATAGCCAAAAATCCGGGCGATGGGGTCTTCACTACCGGAATGGGGGTGTTTTTTGTTCTGTTCGTCCAGCGTGGCCCTGGCATAATCCCGCGCTTTTTTACGTTCGTTGGCATCCTGCAGGCTGTATATGGCCGCCGCCCGGGTAACTCCACTCAGAGATGTGCCGGGTATTTTGGGCAGTTGAGTGGCGGCATCGCGCATGACGGTCATATCAACCCGGCCTAAACGGTAGCCACCCGCACCAATATGAGTAGGGTCTAGTGCATAGAGAAAAAGCGTAAAAGACTTCATGAAAACAACTCCTGAATTAAGAAACTTACGGTAAAAGTGCAGAAACCTTCTGCGTGGCTACGACCGTGCCTGTTAAAGATAACGTAACGGCATCCTCGTTTTTGAAAACCTGACACTCGGCATAAACAGCCTGACCATCGGGTTTGCGGTAGATTTCAATTTGCCGTTCCGGCAGGTTGACGATCCAGTATTCGGGTAATCTGGCGCGGGCATACAACGCCAGTTTGATGCCGCGATCACGTTGTACGCTGGTCTCGGCCACTTCAATCACCACAGCCACATCCGC